>JACMND010000195.1 GCA_014378705.1 Pedobacter sp.
GCATTATTGCCGTTGTAATGGCTCTAGTGTTTTCTGGTGCTAATTTTGCTGTTTCTCAATGGATAGTATCGCATTTTAAAACACCGTAAGAACTTAACCTATTGCCGCATATTTAATAATTTTTTGGCTGTCTTCGGTCCAGTCTGATCTGAAAGACCCGTGAAAGTTCATGGCTACCTAAGAATAATCCTTTCATTTAAATTAGATTATCAATTAGTTGATTGGTAATTTATAATATCTTAACAATTTTAAGCTTAGGAATAAAAATTAGATTAACACCTAACCCTAATATATGCCCATTTGAGGTTAATCATCAGTGATCTTAATATAAAAACTCCAAAAAATTATGTCAAGTTTTTTTGTTTAACACAAATAAAATTGTTTTTCTGTACCCAATTTTTTTTAAATTTTAAGATCATTTAAAAAAATTATACATAGTGTAAAAAATACACTATCTTTGTTTTAGTTTATAAATTATTGGTTAGTTGTAAACTATAATTGGTTGGTTACAAGCATCTTCATTCTCTCCGTTTGAAGATGCTTTGTTTTATAAATTAATTTCTACTTACTTTAAAGCAACAAAAAGTCTTTGTTTAAATGCGTTATTAAAACGCGAATCACTCCGCTTTAATCTCTATCTTCCGCAAGGATAATTCACAAATAAATATGTGTTTTAAAAACAATATTTATCAAACTCTAGATGCTGTTTATCGGACAGAGATTATGGAAATACAAAAGCTAGTCATTTAAAAAAATGAAACTTTACGTAAAGAATATGGTTTCTGTTCGCTGCAAAATAATTGTAAAGCAAGAGTTAACTAAACTCGGATTACATTTTATTATTGTTGAATTGGGTGAGGTAGAAATTATGGAAAACATTTCCGCCTATCAACGGGAAGAGGTGAAATTAGCATTATTAAGCTCCGGTTTGGAATTGATGGATGATAAAAGATCGGTACTTATTGAAAAAATAAAGAATACCATTGTTGAAATGATTCACCACACGGGTGAATTGATCAAAAGTAATTTTTCCGATTACTTAAGTGCTAAACTAAATTACGATTATACTTATATGGCGAACTTATTTTCTGAAGTTCAGGGGACTACGATTGAGCAGTTTATTATATCGCATAAAATAGAACGTATTAAAGAATTGATCATTTATGACGAACTTAATATTACAGAAATTGCCTGGAAATTAAATTATAGCAGCGTGGCGCATCTGTCTAATCAGTTTAAAAAAGTTACCGGGTTATCGCCATCACATTTTAAGCAATTGAAAGTTAAAAGGCGAAGTCCAATTGAAGAAATCGGATCGCAGGAACAAATTGCACTAAAAGTACAGCCATTACCGATTAACTAAAAAATTAAAAATAATTCGTGGAAGGACTTTAATCTAATTGTTTTCATAAAATCATATTTTACTACGAGAATGTAATGTCAAAAAATAAAAATTCGGAAGCAGGGGCTTTAATTATAGCCCGAAAAGAACTTGCTTTTCAAAAAGAAGAGAAAGAAAAACTAGCCGCCGAATTAATTATTGCCCGCGAAGAACTTGCTTTTCAAAATGAGGAAAAAGGCAAGCGTGCCGCCGAACTGGGTATCGCTAATAAAGAACTGGTTTTTCAGGATGAAGAGAAAGAAAAACGGGCTGCTGAGCTGGGTATAGCTAACAAAGAATTAGCTTTTCAGGATGAAGAAAAAGAAAAACGGGCAGATGAATTAATCATTGCCAATATAGAACTTGCCTTTCAAGACGAAGAAAAAGAAAAAAGGGCTGTCGAACTCGGAATTGCTAACATAGAACTCGCTTTTCAGGATGAAGAAAAAGAAAAAAGGGCTGCGGAACTTATTATTGCTAATCTCGAGCTTGTTTTTCAAAATGATGAGAAAGAAAAACGGGCAGCTGAACTGGGTATTGCGAATATAGAACTTGCTTTTCAAGATGAAGAAAAAGAAAAAAGAGCCGCTGAACTAATCATTGCTAACCTTGAACTTGCCTTTCAGGACGAAGAAAAAGAAAAACGGGCGGCGGAACTACTCATCGCCAATAAAGAACTTTTATTTCAAAATGAAGAAAAAGAAAAACGGGCAGCTGAACTAATTATAGCCAACAAAGAGCTCTTATTTCAAAACGAAGAGAAAGAAAAGAGGGCAGCTGAATTAAGTATTGCGAATAAAGAGCTCGTTTTTCAAAACGAAGAAAAAGAAAAGCGGGCAGCCGAACTGATCATTGCTAACAAAGAATTAATATTTCAAAACGATGAAAAAGAAAAGCGGGCGGCAGAGCTGATTATCGCAAACAAAGAACTTGCTTTTCAGAATGATGAAAAAGAAAAGCGTGCAGATGAATTGAGCATTGCAAACAAAGAGCTTGCTTTTCAGAATAATGAAAAAGAAAAAAGGGCAAATGAATTAATTATTGCAAATAAAGAACTTGCTTTCCAGAATAATGAAAAAGAAAAAAGAGCAGATGAACTGATTATCGCAAACAAAGAACTTGCTTTTCAAAATGACGAAAAAGAAAAACGAGCGGCTGAATTGTTTATCGCTAACCAGGAGCTTCTATTTCAGACCGGAGAAAAAGAAAAAAGGGCTGCGGAATTAGTAATTGCTGATATAGAACTAGACTTCCAAAATAAAGAGAAAGAAAAACGGGAAATTGCAAATAAAGAACTGGAAGCATTTAGCTATTCAGCCAAATTAGCATCTCAATATTCACTTAGCCTGATTGAAGCCAGTCTTGATCCGTTGGTTACGATCAGCACAGAAGGCAAAATTACAGACATGAACCAGGCGACTGTAAACATTACAGGAATTGCCCGCGAAAAATTAACAGGCACCGACTTTTTTGATTACTTCACTGAATCACAAAAAGCACGGGAAGTTTATCTGAAGGTATTTGCGAAAGGATATGTGGCTGATTCTCCGCTTACAATTCGCCATAAGGACGGAAAACTGACGGATGTTCTGTTTAACGGATCAGTTTATAAAGACGACGGCGGAAATGTGCTGGGCGTTGTGATTGTAGCAAGGGATGTTACAGAACAAAAAAAAATTGCTACAGAACTGGTTGAAGCGAAAGTGTTTGCTGAAACAGCCACTGAAATTGCCGAAGTAGCCAAAAGCAAAGCTGAAAGTGCGACACAAATTGCAGAAGACGCAGTAAAAGCAAAACAACAGTTTTTGTCAAACATGAGTCATGAAATCCGCACACCAATGAACGCCATTATTGGTTTTACAAAAGTGCTCTTAAAAACCACTCTTACTTTCAAGCAAAAAGAATATTTATCTGCCATCAAAGTAAGCGGAGACGCATTAATTGTACTCATTAATGATATTCTGGACCTTGCAAAAGTAGATGCGGGTAAAATGTCATTTGAGAAAACACCATTTAAATTAGCGGCCTCTATTTCATCAATGCTCCATTTGTTTGAAACAAAAATTCAGGAAAAAAATTTGGAGTTGGTTAAAATATATGACAGCCATATTCCTGAGGTTCTTGTAGGCGATCCAGTCCGTTTGCATCAAATCATATTAAATTTGGTTAGCAACGCAGTAAAATTTACTCCAAAAGGGAAAATAACTGTAAGCGTACGCCACTTAATAGATAAAGATCCGGAAAATACAACCATTCAATTTTCTGTAACGGATACCGGAATTGGAATTGAAGAAAATACACTTAGCCGCATCTTTGAAAATTTTCAACAAGCATCCAGCGGGACTTCAAGGTTATTTGGAGGAACTGGCCTTGGGCTTGCCATTGTAAAACAACTGGTAGAACAACAAGGCGGAAATATATGTGTAAAAAGCAAGATTGGTGAAGGCTCTACCTTTAGCTTTACCTTAAGTTTTCAGAAAACTAAAGCAGAAGCTTTGTTAGAAGGTGAACTGATGGAATTGGATAACGAGATTAAAAGCATTAAAATATTGGTTGTTGAAGATATTGCCCTTAATCAATTATTGATGAAGACACTTCTGGACGATTTCGGGTTTGAAAGCGAGATTGCTTCAAACGGAAAAATTGCCATCGAAAAACTTTCCCATACAGCACTTGGCAAAGAAAAAAAACCTTTCGATATTATTTTAATGGATTTGCAAATGCCTGAAATGAATGGATTTGAAGCTACAGAATACATTCGCAATAAAATGAAGTCTAAAATTCCTATCATCGCTTTAACGGCCGATGTAACGACGGTTGACCTGGCAATATGTAAAGCCGTAGGCATGAACGATTACATTGCAAAACCTGTAGATGAAGAATTATTATATAGTAAAATTTTAGAATTTGTAAAGAAAACCGAAGTTGATTTCGGAAAAGATGTACCTAAAATTAGCGATTTGATTGAAAATGCATCGGCGATTTCTGTAATACCAGAAGTAATAAGACCAAAATGTATCAACTTGGTTTCGCTGACCCGCCGAACAAAATCTAATAAAAAACTAATGGGAGAAATGATTTTACTTTATTTAGAACAAACTCCTTCATTGGTAATTACAATGAAACAAAGCTGGCAGGATAGTGATTGGAATTTACTTCAATCGGCAGTGCATAAGATGATCCCATCATTTTCCATAGTGGGAATTAATCCAGAGTTTGAAGATATGGCAAGAAAAGTTCAGGAATATGCCCGCCTGAAAGATAAGGTTTGGGAAGCAAGAACACGTCAGCAAATTAATGCTACCCTTCCAAATAGACAACAAATGTATGCATTGGTTTTGCAGCTCGAAAATGTTTGTAACCAGGCTTGTATTGAGCTCGAAGAAGAATGGCTAACAATCAAAAACAACCTTCAAATTAATTAAATCTTATCTATAAAACAGAAAACGGGTTTAGTAAAATTAAACTTAACAAAGCATTTTTTAATATCTTAAAAGCTCTTCAAAGATTTAAATAATATAAAATGAAAAACGAAAAGAAGGTTGGGATTTTCCTGGTAGATGACGACGCATTGTTTTTAAAATCTCTGGAGATCGAATTTTTACAACATGCTGATTTTGATATAGAGACATTTACAACCGGCGAGCTTTGCATTAAAAATTTATCACACAACCCGGATGTGATCATATTAGATTACCACCTGGATGGGATTGATAAAAAGGCGATGAACGGAATTGAAACACTTGACAAAATTAAAGCGTCTGATCCGGGCATTTCTGTGGTAATGCTGTCCTCACAGGATAGTATTGAAGTAGCAGTCAATTGCATGCACCATAAAGCCTTTGATTATATTGTAAAAAGTGAAACAGCTTTTTTACGCCTGCAAAAAACAATCAACACCATTTTTGAATACAAAAAAATGGAAAAAGAATTGAATTGGTATATGGAGAGAATGTAAAGCCTAACTTATCTTTTTTTCTGAATGTGTGAATTACGCAACTTATTCACATAATTACGCAACAGTTCCCGAAGTTTTAAGACGCACATTTGTTTCGTGATAATAGTGTCACTTAGAACTTAAGAAATGAACAACAAGATATTTAGCCCAATTATAGCTCTGCTGATGATTGTATTTTTGGGGAGTTGTGAAAAGGAGCAAAATAGTAAGGTCCTTTCTGATGCATCTGGTATAGATAAGTCAGCCGCTTTGCAGCCCATACCCGGATCATTAAAAGGTGTGAATCTCAGAAGCGCCGGCAATTTTGTAATTCTGTCAAAAACAGGAATAACCAGTGTATACAAATCAACTATTACAGGTAATATTGGAACAAGTCCAATCACTGGTGCGGCTTTGGTTATCAGCTGTGGAGAAGTTAATGGAAGCATATTTTCTGTAAATGCCGCAGGGCCGGCTTGTAAAATAACAAATGCAACCATGCTAACGGCAGCCGTACTTGATATGCAAACGGCTTATCTGGATGCGCAAGGACGCACAAACCCTAAATTTTTAAATTTGGGCGCCGGAACTATAGGTGGTAAGACGCTCTCACCTGGCCTTTACAAATGGACAAGTTCTGTTAACATTCCCACAAATATTACTATAGCCGGAGGTGCAGATGATGTATGGATATTCCAGGTGGCAGGTACACTTAAATTAAGCTCTTCGGTAAGAGTTATTCTGAGCGGAGGTGCGAAAGCGAAAAATATTTACTGGCAGGTTACCGATGCCGTTACTTTTGGAACCAAAAGTCATTTTGAAGGAAACATATTGGGAAAGACAGGCATCAATTTGCAAACTGGTGGAACCTTAAACGGAAGGTTGTTAGCCCAAACTGCAGCTACTCTTCAAATGAATACGGTTACACTGCCTCAATAAACTAACATAATCTAATTTAAGAATATTATATTTTCCATTTGATTGATACACTGTACGTGCTCTTAGCCGTACGGTGTTTTTTTTGTCAAATAAGTTGTCTCGCCAACAATCATGACTTGAATACTCATAATTGTTACCTTTTTAATTTAAAAAACTTAACTACATTATGCCCTTTAATAATCGATGTTTAGCGCTACCTTAAATTATAATTCCAGCGTTCTGCAGTCGTAGACCTTAAACTTTATGAGCTCCTTACAAATCAAAAAATCTTCAGAACAATATGATGTGATCATTGTCGGATCAGGTGCGGGCGGCGGAATGGCCGGATACGTTCTGGCCAATGCAGGAGTAAAGGTTTTAATGCTTGAAGCTGGGCCATATTATGATCCTGCTAAGGATTCCCACCAATTTAAATGGCCGTGGGAATCTGCCAGAAGAGGTGCTTCTACTGTTCGCCCCTTCGGAGATTTTGATGCCTCTTACGGTGGCTGGGAACTGGAAGGTGAACCGTATACAAGAAAAGACAAAACCGAATTTGAATGGTTCAGGTCACGCATGCTTGGCGGACGTACCAATCACTGGGGAAGGATTTCGTTGCGGATGGGGCCTCATGATTTTAAAGGTAAAAGTTACGATGGCGAAACAGATGACTGGCCGATTAGCTATGATGATGTAAAACCGTATTATGATAAAGTTGACCGTCTAATTGGACTTTATGGAACAGTTGAAGGTATAGAAAACGAACCCGACGGGATTTTTCTTCCGCCTCCTAAACCCAGATTAAACGAACTGCTGATAAAGAAAGCCGGTGCAAAAGCGGGGGTAAAAGTAATTGCGGGCCGCGGCTCAGTGTTAACCCAACAACTCCCTGGAAATAAGGAACGTGGACAATGTTTTTATTGCGGTCAATGTAACCGCAGTTGCAGGGTTTACGCTGATTTTTCGTCCTCATCCTGCTTGGTTATCCCAGCCATAAAATCGGGTAATTTAAAGGTAATTCCCAATGCGATGGTCAGGGAAGTAATAACTGGAAAGAACGGACTGGCAACAGGTGTTTCATACATCAGCAAAGACGACATGCAGGAGTATCAGGTTAATGCGGCTACGGTAATTCTTGCTGCCAGCGCCTGCGAATCAGCCAGGATTATGCTAAACTCTAAATCAACAATACACCCGGCCGGATTAGGGAACAGCAGCGGGATAATTGGTAAGTACCTTCATGATTCTACCGGTGCCTCCATGTCCGGGTTTCTCCCTAACCTGATGGACCGCAAACGTTATAATGAAGACGGAACAGGCAGTGTACACATATACTCTCCCTGGTGGCTGGACAACAAAAACTTGAACTTCCCCAGAGGATACCATATTGAATATTGGGGCGGAATGGGAATGCCATCTTACGGATTCGGCGGCGGGGTTCCTTCCATTAACGGGCTTGTTCCGGGAAGGGATGGTAAAATGAAAGACGCAGGAGGGTTTGGTGCTTCGTTAAAAGATGACTATCGCAGGTTTTACGGTACAGATATAGGTATGGCTGGCAGAGGAATGGCGATCGCACGTGAAAGCAATTATTGCGAGATTGATCCGGAGGTTGTTGATAAGTTTGGGATACCGGTATTGCGCTTCTTTTATAAATGGAGCGATGCTGAATTGAAACAGGCTAAGCACATGCAGGAAACTTTCGTATCCCTGATGCACGAAATGGGTGCTATCATGACTTCAACACCAAAAGGACCTGAAGAGGATTACGGCCTTTTAAAGCCGGGTTTGATTATTCACGAAGTAGGAACTGTCAGGATGGGCGATGACCCTAAAACCTCTGCGTTAAATAAATGGTGCCAGGCGCATGATTGCAAAAACGTTTTTGTAGTTGACGGAGCTCCGTTTGTACAGCAGGGTGATAAAAATCCTACCTGGACCATACTTGCTTTATCAATGCGTACTGCAGAATACATACTTGATCAGAAAAAGAAACAAAATATTTAATCATGAACAGAAGAGACTCAATTAAAGCGATAGGACTAACAACTCTGGGTTCGGCCTTACTGCATGATGCGTGTAAACCGGGAGTTAAAACCCCTGCCGTTATTGATAAGGACACCATTGGTGAGGTTGCCGGAAGGGAAGATTTTGAAATAGAACGCCTTAAAACGCTTCGGGCAGAAAAGTTTTTTGATGAACATGAAATGAAAACAATCACAGTTCTGGCCGACATAATTATTCCGGCAGATGCTGTTTCAGGTAGTGCCTCTGATGCCGAGGTTCCGGCTTTTATAGAGTTTATTGTAAAAGATCTTCCTGATCATAAAGTTCCTATGCGTGGTGGTTTAAAATGGGTAGATCTTCATTGTTTAAAAGCGTACGAAAAGGTTTTTATCAATTGCTCTAAAGATCAGCAGATGGAACTGGTAACAGCTATTGCATATCCCGCAAAGGCTTTACCGGAAATGAGACAGGGCGTGGTGTTTTTCAACCGGATGCGCAACCTTACCGCTTCGGGGTTTTATACCAGTAAGATTGGTATTACCGATATCGGTTATGTAGGAAACAAGCCCAATAATTGGGAGGGTGTGCCTGAAGATGTGCTGGCTCAATACGGACTTAAAGATGTATAAAGCCCAAAGAAATCACAATCATGAAAATGTTTTTTATAATTACCATAATTATTATGGCACTTATTATTATAAGATTAATGAATGTAAATAAAAACAAATAGGTTTTTGAGGGAGCGGGGCGGGCGAAGAAAAAACAAGCTTAAATCCCAAAAAAACCAAAGCTATTTCACTAACACTTTAACCGTATACAGGTACAGGTTATCTAGTTCTCAAGGTTTTTCCAAAAATCTTCTGCCAATGCTTTTTCATTGATTTTAGTAAACACTTTAATGTTTCGTTGCGTATTTTCTGGAGGTGTTCTTACTTTCTTCAACTGACAAAGGCCCGGTTTAATGTAGGCTTCAACCAAAGCTAAATCCCACATAATTCTATTTTCGTCCTGTGGATTATGCTCACGCCAGCGATCTTCTAAAATTTTTTCTATTTCTTTGCTTTCATCTAAACGATTATAGGTGTCTTCTCTTTTAAACTGCAACGGGAAGGCGGCATCCAGTGGCATTATTGTAAAGTCGAGGTTTCGTAAATTTAGAAGATAATCAAAAGCGTTCAGGTCATTGCGAATGTTAAATTCACTTTTATCCCACACTTTTGTTTTTGGGTTATATTTCGCACCCAATGAATACACCTTAATTTTGTTTAAAATACCAGGTGATTCTATCAAAGCCGAAGCAACGTTAGTTAAGGCGCCTAAAGTGATTATATGAAGCAACTCCCCTTCCGGCAAGCTGTTTGCCAAAGCGATCATACTTTTCGAGGCGGGAGAAGGCCTTGCGTCTTGCTGGCCCCATGCTCTCCCAATCTGCCGGTCTGCACCCAACGGATGGGGCACGTTAAAACAATTTAATGCTTTCAGGATAACCTCATTAAGGCGCTGGCTTTCGGCAACCGTGTTTAACCCTTTCGCCTCATATCCATTCCATTTTTCGAAAACCAATAAATCAGCGTTATTGAAATGAGCAGAGCTTAGGCCAACCAGATCAATAGATTGTTCTTTAACAAGCCGCACAATCGCATACAAATCATCCATTTCATTTCCAGTATCGGCGTCAAGCCACACTTTTTGTTTTTGACTAAAACTATTATTTGAAAATAATAAAAGTAAAAAAAGGGAATTGTAAAATAGTTTCATTAGAAGCTTATAAACGGGTAGAACAATGATTGTATAGAGGCAACAGCCGTAAATATAATTAAACCAAACCAGTGAAAGTTGATTTTGCGGCTTTGTAAACCCATAGGTTCTATTTACCAAAAGGCTACTCTACTTCTTAACTGCGATGATTATTCCTGTCGCCCAACTTTGTTTTGTAAGATAAAGATCTTCTCTTAACTCTAACTCAATAATTAGCTGTGTTGCTTTTTCATGATGACCAGCGGGCCAGTTAGGCTGTGGCAACATATCATCTATAATATATAAGCCCCCTTTATTTAACATAGTTAATGCCTCATCTAAATAAAGGTACTTTCCCTGCCAGGTATCCGCAAATATAAAATCAAACTTTAAAAATTTATTTTTCTCTATCCAATCCCCGGCATCGGCATTTATTAGTTTTAAGCGTTTATCTGTTTCTAAAAATTTTCTTGCTATCTCTAAAAACTTCTCATCATTGTCTATTGAGATGATGGAAGAATTCTGATCTAAACCATTCAGTATCCATGCCGTTGAAAGTCCGGTTCCTGTACCAAGCTCTAGAAATTTGCTCGAAGGTTTTGAAGCGGCAAGCGTACGAAGCAATGAACATGTGAGGATATCAGAGGCCATTGTAAAACCGGATATTTGTGTTGCCTTAATTATCTCATTGTAAGTATCAGGATATGGGTGATTTGTTTCTCTATTCATTTAATTGTATTAACAAAATTTGCTTCTATCAAAATGATATAAATAAAAATATTTCCTGATTTTTAACCAGGAAATATCAATGTAGTATTTAAACTTAACCTAAAAAGAAAAAGCAAAAAAATAATAAGAAAGCTTTGAGTAGATAATTATTTAATCCTCAAAATCACAATCTCCAATAAAGTCAAAATTCAGTTTTATCTTATTATATAATCCAGCATTTGAAGTACTGCTAATTATAATCTTTCCATCCGTCTTTGTAACCTGTCCCAAATCAGACAAAGAAATATTCTTTAAAAATTTATTTAATTGTAAGTTGATCATACCAATTTGATCGGATGAACCAACCACAACATTTTCTGCCTCTACTTTTACTTCTATATCTTCATTACAAGAGAATTCAATAGGGATTACTACACCATTGGGATTTGTGTAATGCCCTTTCAAAATCAAAGGGACAGCATCTGTTGTTGTCTTGCGTAAATCAAGCTTTAACTCTACTTCATCATATGTTCCTTCTGGAATGGTTACACTTCCCAGTATGGGACTCAAATTGAAAAGATCGACAGTTACCAGGCGCTTTAGCTCATATTCAAATTCCATCCCTTCTTTTTTTGCCTCAAAGTCAATTTCACTTATGCTAATGTTTCCGGAAGTCCAGGTAATGGTATTTGCTTCACTTATGGAATGGCTATCCTTGGTTGAACTTAGTACAGAAGCAGTGAAATTTGTGGGATTAATCTTATAAGATACTTTGCCGCTTACGTCAGATTCTTTTTTGCATGAGGCAATCGTTAAAGCAGTTAAGGCAAAAAAGGGGATTAATAATTTGATTTTCATTTTATGGGTTTATTAGTTTAGTTAACCTTTAATCCTTTACGAAACTGCCTCCTAACAGGTTACAAAGAAAGTTGGTTTAAATGTATAATGATAAATATGAATTACCTTTGTTTCTTGAATCTTAAGACAGTATTTGTAAATACTTTATGATCTAATATGCGAATTATTACGACCCTCTTTTTTATACTTTTCTGCTTTAACAGTAATTCACAAACTATACCCGATTCGTCTAAAATACTTAAAGAAGTAATTATTAAAGGCAATCGTAAACAATCTGATATTTCAAGGATGGATTCAGTTAAAGGAACATTTATTATTTCCGGTAAAAAGAATGAAGTAATAAATCTGTCCACACGCGATGCC
>JACMND010000196.1 GCA_014378705.1 Pedobacter sp.
ACCGAATCATTATCAAAAATGATTTCGGTATTTCTACAACTGCCTTTAGTGCAAAAGCAACCCTTCTTTTTTTTAACGATATGCCAACTGCCGGTTTAGTGAAGCCTTTAAATCGTTTGCACAGATTTTTACTTAGAAGGATACGCATTAGAAAAGAACGTAAAATTCAACAATGGATAGATGAAGCTGATGTTATATTTTCCAACACAATTACCAACGGAGATTTTTTAGCAGCATTTAATTTTAATAATAATCAGCTGCTGGTTAGCTATATCCACGAATTAAAAATGGCAACTTCCTTTTTTACAAATGAGACGGATATAAATGTTGTATTGAACAAAACCAACATTTTTTGCGTGCCATCAAATGTAGTCAGCTGTTTCTTGAATGAGGCTTTTAATGTCCCTCTTGGAAAAATTAAAAGGCTAAATTATTTTATTCCGCCGTTTTACAACAACGATGCTACCATTGGCAGTGTGAATACCCCGGGATTTACTGTAGGCCTTATAGGAACGCTTGATTGGCGAAAAGGGGCAGAATTATTACCACTAATTATTGATCGTTTAATTAAACGATACCCTAATCAACCTATTCATTTTAGATGGAAAGGTGTGCATAAAAAAACAGTTGAGTTTAAACGTATGCAGTACGAATTAACTAATATGAACATTCAAAACCAAGTAACCTTTGAAGAAGCCTCACCTGAGGTCTGGGAGTTTTATTCATCAATTAACTTGCTTCTTTTATGTTCAAAGGAAGACCCCTATCCATTAGTGGTTTTAGAAGCTGCTTCTTTTAAGAAACCATGTATTTGTTTTGAAAATGCAGGAGGAGCCCCGGAGTTTATACAAAAAGATGCAGGTACGGTTGTTCCATTTATGAATATTGATGCTGTATGCGATGCTATTTATGATTATTCGGTTAATAAACAAAAATGTATATCTCATGGACATACCGCATTTGTAAGATACCAGGAACAGCATTTAAATGCAGAGTTAATTATAAATCAGTTTAAAGAAATAGCAGAATAATATTTTTAATGAAAGTTTTAAGTATCATAGTTATTTACTTGCCCCAGTTTCATCCCATCCTTGAAAACGATTCGTGGTGGGTAAAGGATTTACCGAGTGGACTAATGTAACAAAAGCAACGCCTTTATTTAAAGGTCATCATCAGCCAAAGCTAAGTTCGCATATGAATTTTTACGATTTGCGCAATCCCGAAACAAGAAAGGAACAGGCAATATTGGCGGCACAGTACGGCATTGAGGGGTTTGCCTATAATCATTATTGGTTTAAAGGCAAAAGATTGCTTGAAAAGCCTTTCAATGATGTATTGAATTCAGGCGAACCTGATTTTCCATTCTGTTTAATATGGGCCAATGAAACATGGAGCAAAAGGTGGCTGGGAGAAGAAAAAGAAATTTTAATAAAGCAGGAATATTCACCTGAAGATGATATTGGACATGCATGTTATCTTGCAAAAGCGTTTAGAGATAAGCGATATATCCGGATAAACGAACGACCCGTATTTACGATTTACAGGCCAAACAATTTGCCGGACAATTCAGCTACCATCGACACTATTAAATCTATTGCTTTAAAAGAAAATGGTGTAAAACCTTTCCTCGTGGCAAGCAATTCTCATGCAATGCCGGACACTGCTCATTTGCTGCAAAACGGGTTTGATGGCATCTTTAATTTCCGTCCGCAATTAGGTGTGCTTCCCGGTACGTTTACAGATGGGTTCGATAAAAGAAGATTGATGAATAATCTATGGAAATACAAGGTTTTTTCGGGCAACTATAAGATTTATGGTTATAAAACTGCCTTGAACCTGATGACGGAAGTAGAGCCGGAATCCTTTGACAAAATAATACCCTGCGTTTTTGTAGGGTGGGACAATACCGCCAGGAGAGGAGCAAACGGCATCGTTATTAAAAATAACGAACCGAATTTGTTTGAAGCTGAATTGATGCGGGTAAAGAAAAAGCTGGAGTGTTCCGGAGATAACCTCGGGATGATATTTGTGAATGCCTGGAATGAATGGGCGGAAGGTAATTATCTGGATTTCGATAACATGCACCATTATGCCTACCTAGATTCCATTAAAAAAGTAACAGGTAAATGAGTGTGAAAAAAATAGCCATCTATCTTCCGCAATTTCATGCAATAGCAGAAAATGATAAAGCCTGGGGTGAAGGCTTTACAGAATGGACTAATGTAAAAAAAGCGAAACCGCTTTTTGAAGGGCATTATCAGCCGCACGTGCCCTTAGAAACAGTGGGCTATTACAACCTGGATGATGAAACAGTGTTGCAGCGCCAGGCAGCGCTTGCGCAAGCAAACGGCATACACGGTTTTGCTTATTACCATTATTGGTTCAATGGCAAACGCCTGCTGCAGCAACCTCTGGATAACATGCTTGCTTCAGATAAACCAGCCATGCCCTTCTGCTATATTTGGGCAAACGAAAACTGGACAAAGCGATGGGACGGCGCGGATCAGGATATCATCATGCAACAGGAATATTCCCCTGAAGATGACCTTGCTCATATCACATTCCTATGCAAAAATGTTTTTTGTGATAAACGATATATCTGCATTGATGGTAAACCTCTTTTTCTGGTATATCGCACCGAACTGTTTCCTGACATTACCGAAACAGTTTCATGTTGGAGAAATGAAGTTAAGAAATACGGATTTAAAGATATACACCTAGTTCGAATAGAAAGTTTCGTGAAAGAAGTGGAGCCAGCCGCGATTGGTTTTGATGGCGTTATGGAATTTGCCCCTGATTGGACATGTGCTAATTATCCCCCGAGAATGGAAGGCAATAACTACCTTTTCGATTATCCTACCACGGTGTATAATATGATCGTGAAAAAGCGCCCTTTCAAATATTATCACTGTGTTTTCCCCGGTTGGGATAATACGCCGAGGCGGGTTAATCGGGCCGGCGCGGTTTTTATAAACAACGATCCAACATTATTTAGATATTTCCTGGAAACCCAAATGCAGAGCACAATAGAGCAATTTTCCAATGCAGATCAACAGTATATTTTTATCAATGCATGGAACGAATGGGGTGAAGGCTGTCATATAGAGCCCGACGAAAAAAACGGTATGCGTTACCTAGATATATGCAGGGAAGCTGTTCCTTTAGCCCCGAATAATTTTGAACAATTTTGTAAGCATAAAATCGACGAACAGCGGGACATCAACAACGCCCGGGAAAAAGAGCTGCTCTTATTGCAGCAGAAATATAGCCATATGATTAATGGCCGGTATTATAAAACCGGTAAAAAGATACAGGCATTAATCGCAGCGTTTAGCAATCTTTTTAATAGACACAAATGAATATGGTTTACACCGATAAGTTTAAATTGGAGTTAGTAAAAAGTGATATGAACTATTATAAAAGGTCAAAGTCTTTTTTTCTTACATGATAACTGTTATTAAACTGGCAAGGTTAAAAAAATAACACAGCAATCCTATGGTTACCATTTGCTTGTAGTTAAGAATTATTTTAAAGATTGACCGCCTTTAAAATAGTTAATATCAGTACTATCAAAATGTGGAGCGGTAGCAAAATTTTTTAATTTAACTCTTGATACGTATTTTAATTAAAAGCTATTTTATAGCTGTAGCTGTAAAATCTTAAGCAACTAAATTAAAAAATCTGAAAATGATTTTGAAAAACCAATTTATTTTGTGCCTTATCAAAAATAATAAGCTCTTTTCACTAGATAGGAATTATCACCGGGTTGATATAAATTGAAAGTATACTATCAAATTCTTCTTAAAAAGACTGCAAAAAACTATTCCGTATTCTTTAAACCACCCAATTTTTAAATGCATAATCTGGCAATTGTGATACCCGCTTATAAATTAACTTTTTTAGAAGATGCGTTAAAATCTATCTCATCTCAAGCTAATAAGAATTTTACACTTTACATTGGCGATGATAATAGTCCTGATGATTTGTACGCTGTCGTAAAAAAATATGAAAAAATAATAGATATTGTTTATAAAAAGTTTGAAGAAAATCTTGGTGCCATTACTCT
>JACMND010000001.1 GCA_014378705.1 Pedobacter sp.
AGGATAGTGCCGGCGTTGATTTTGGGATTTGGGAACGGATTAAACCGGCTGTTCTTATTTGTCCTTGTGATGTACATGTAGAGCGGGTAGCCAGAAAATTAAACTTGATTTCGCGTAAGCAAACAGACTGGCAGACAGCCATTGAATTAACTGAAAGGCTGCGTGAGTTTGACGCGGCTGATCCGGTTAAGTATGATTTTGCTTTGTTTGGATTGGGAATAGAGGAAAAGTTTTAATTATTATCGTGTTTGCGAGGCACGAATCAATCCGGAAGTAATCCGCACTTAATCGGATAGTATATTTTTCATAAGCGGGAGATTGCCAGGGCCCGCATAAAAAGGCCGGCCTCGCAAACGCGAATTATTTACGTGAGGCACAAAGTAATCTTATTCAAAAACAAATTAATATTTTTATTCTTTACAACTCCGGGTGTCTAAATTTATACAATGAAAAAAGTCAGTTATTTATTTGTCTTTTTAATCCTGTCAGGAACCACCTTATCAGCGCAATCCAAATACTATACTGTTAAAGCTAGCAAGGCAGAAAAGGTCATCAAGAAAAATAATCTGATCGTGCTTGATGTCCGCACTCCGGAAGAAGTGAATGAGGGGGCGATGACTGATGCGATAAACTACGATTTTAAAGCCCCCGGATTTAAAGATCAAATTTCTTCCTTACCTAAAAAAGTACCCTACTTCATTTATTGCCGTTCGGGGAATAGATCTGCCAAAGCCATAGAAATGATGAAATCCCTGGGATTTACTCGGATCTATCACCTTGAAGGCGGATACCTTGCCTATGATGAATGGAAGAAACAGCTGGGTAAATGATCTCTTTTAAAGTTCTCATTGAAAAATTTAAAGAAAAAGGAGAAAAATCCGGGTGGACCTACATTTTCATCTCTTCAGAAACTGCTGATCAGCTTAAACCAAACTGCCGCATAAGTTACCGTGTAAAAGGTTTTCTGGATGAGATGCCTGTTGCCGGATTGGCAATGGTGCCTATGGGCGAAGGTGATTTTATACTCGCCCTTAAATCTGACATCCGCAAAAAACTTGTTAAAAAAGAAGGCGACCTCCTTCATGTTCAGCTTGAAGAACATATCGACTTTAAAATTGATATGCCAGAAGATCTGGAAGAATGTTTAAACGATCAGCCGCACCTGATGGAGAATTTTTTAAAGCAGCCAAAATCACATCAGAAATATTATTTTAATTGGATCAACTCTGCAAAAACGCAAGTAACCAGGGCAAAACGAATTGGAATGACCATTAACGCGATGGACAAAGGTTTTGATTTCGGCCAAATGCTACGGGATGACCGGAAGAATACAGCTGGTTAACATTCGTTATATTAAGTAATGCAATTAATTTATGGCAAAACATTTGTTAAATCTCCGGTTTATGTTTTTACACTCAAAACCGTAAAATGAAAATTAAGTTTATACTTTTCTTTTCCTTCTGGATTCCTGCAACGGGATTATTTGCCCAAACAGAATCTCCGTACAAAACCAGTTGGACAAAAGACGGACTGGCAATCGCCGGAGGTGTGGGATTAAGTGCCCTGGGTTTAAGTCTGATCAAAAATAAAAAAGACCTTAGCATTGCACAGGTGAATGCTTTAACAAAGGAAGATGTTTTTTTTCTGGACCGGTTCTCCGCAGGGGATTTTAGCGATCAAGCCGATAAGGACAGTTACATCCCTTTTTACGGATCGTTCGCCGCGGTTCCGGTTTTAATGCTTTTAAATAAAAACGAGCGTCATCATGCAGGGCAGGTATTGGCTTTATTTGTTGAAACCATGTCAGTAACCGGTGCCCTTTATTCCATCACAGCCGGTTCGGTTCAGCGTAGCCGCCCTTTTGTTTACAATACTTCACTGCCTATTGGCGAACGCACAGACAACGACGCCCAGCGTTCTTTCTTTGCCGGGCATACGGCGGCAACCGCAACAGCATCTTTCTTTGCTGCCAAGGTTTTCAGCG
>JACMND010000197.1 GCA_014378705.1 Pedobacter sp.
AAATTTTGGTAGCTGGAGATTACGATCTATTATAATCCGGATAGGATTTCTGCCTTTCCAACATCTGACATTCAATTGCGGATCATCAATCAAGGCGGTATTCTTCCCGATTAAAACCGCATCTTCCTCCGAACGCCATTTATGTACGAGCATTTTTGATTCTTTTGAACTGATCCAGTGTTGGGTTTTATCCACCGGAGCGAAAAAATGATCAGCCGTTTGTGCCCATTTTAAAATGATATAAGGCCTTTGCTTTTGTACATATGAAAAAAAACGTTTATTAAAACGGATACAAACATCTTTTAAAATATTTTGACTAACAAAAATTCCTGCATTTTTTAACTTTTCAATCCCTTTTCCATCCACCAAATTAAATGGATCTGAACATCCCACAACAACTTTCGGGATTTTATGTAAAATAATCAGGTCTGAACAGGGGGGGCGTTTGCCAAAATGAGCGCAAGGCTCCAGATTAACATATAAGGTGGCTTTTCGTAACAGTTGATCAGCGTTAGAATAATTTGTAATTACGCTTTCAATCGCGTTGGCTTCAGCATGTGGTCCACCATAATTTTGATGATAACCTTCGCCAATTATTCTACCTTCAACTACAATCACACAGCCCACCATCGGGTTCGGACTTACAACGCCAATCCCACAAATTGCAAGATCCAAACATTTCTGCATAAAAAATTCATGTTCTGCCATTGGCGTAAAAGTAACAACATTACCTGTAATACAGGTTTATGCTGAATTGATAATCACAATAATTATATCTTTGATCAGATGACAATATTGGAAATAGAAAAGATTTTTATAAATGAATTAACGAATTTATACGTGTTTGAAGAAGCCCGAAATTTGGCTTGGCTTTCTATCGGTAATGAATGCGGTTTAACAAAGATTGAGTATGTAACATCTAAAAATAAAGAGCTTTCCGAATTACAAAAAACATCACTTATAAATATTCTTAAACAGCTAAAAACAGGAAAGCCTTTCCAATATATCGTTGGAGAAACAGAATTTTATGGTCATACAATTAAGGTGAACGATTCAGTGCTAATTCCAAGACCTGAAACCGAAGAACTTGTTGATTGGGTAATTAAGGACAAAGACATAAAATCCAGGCATAACGGTAAACTTAGGATACTTGATATTGGTACCGGCAGTGGTTGTATAGCCATCGCATTAAAAAAAAGTTTACCTAATTATCTTATTTCAGGTATTGATATATCAGATACGGCAATAGCGACTGCAATTGAAAACGCAGACATCAATAATCAGGTGATAAGTTTTTACGAAGATGATATTTTTAGTCTTAAAAATTCTCAATTGACAGAGGGCCTATTTGACATTATCGTAAGTAATCCACCGTATGTTACTAAATCGGAAATGAAGGATATGCATCAAAATATTTTAAATTTTGAACCCCATACCTCTTTATTTGTGGATGATGAAGACCCCTTAAAATTTTATCAGGGAATTGCCGATTACGCACAGCACCACCTGGTTTCGGGAGGGAAAATTTATTTTGAAATAAACGAGTGTTTTTATTTGGAAGTGATGGAACTTCTGCGAAGAAACAATTTTTTTAATATTGAATTGCGTTATGACCTAAGTAATAAACCCCGAATGGTGAAAGCCGAAAAAATAGAAATTTAAAGGGTACTATTTAAATGGTATATCTGTCTTTAGTTGTAAAGAAATTTTGGCAGATTAAAGTTCATTTTCACCATTAACCCAAATTTTCCAGTACGCATTCCTATTTCACTGATTTTGCCGCTTATGTAATATTCTAACAAAAGACATTTAGCTTTAAGATCAGATTCTGTGTTGGAAGTTGGGCATAAATGATCTTTTGGAACCGGTAATAATTCGTCAAACGGGCAATTTTCTAAGGGAATAGTCATAACACTGGATGGATTTTTTCCTTTGTATTCAAAATGAAAAGACTTATTTCCGGACACCTTTTCCGGTAATAAACATACTCTAAATAAGTATGCCGAATATACACCATTTGGAAGTTCAAAATTACAATAAAGTGGATAATTTTGATTTTCATTTTCATCATCTGATGAACTTTCTATTTTTGTTCTGTATTCAGAAGAGTTAAACGTTGTATCCAACTCAGTCTCTAAACACATAACAGGAATGCAATACTGAATTTTTCCCTTTGTAATAACCTTTATTTCATCGTACTTACAATTTTCAGAAAATATCATAGAGTTCTGTTAAGTTCCAATACGTCTATACGGATGCGAGAAGCATTTAGATACATATTTTAAACATTTCTATTTTTCTTAATGGTAATCGTCAACATAATAAGTATGAACTTTACTTATCTGTTACTCATCTTACCGTCATTATAATATGAAAGTGATTTTTATTCTATAGTATTATTAAAAAAGTTCTCCACAATGGTACACTTTACCTGGTCTGGCTTCGTGATGCGGGCATTATTAAGTTAATAAGTTCAGTACTTTTACATTTTAATACTTAATATCTGTGTTGCTAGAAAATTTAAAACTAAGTAAGGCGCTTACTAAATCTATGGTTGAAGCGGGATTTTTGGGGGCGACAGAAGTTCAGGCTCAAAGTATAAGTAGAATAATTGGTGCCCAGGATTTAATTATATCCGCACCAGAGGATAGCGGTAAAACAACATCATACATTCTTGGCACCTTAATGCGACTGAAATTTAGTTTGGAGGAAGCGCCACGGGTTTTAATACTTGTTCCGGATAAAGAAAAAGTATTAAAGGTAATTGAACAATATAATTTATTGAATAAGAATCAAACTATTAAAGTGATAGGCTTATATGCAGATCAAAGCATTGAAACACAAATAAATACTTTGTCAGATGGAGCTGATATCGTGGTGGCTACACCTGATAGGGCAAGGGTCATTTATTTAAAACTTGGATTGAATTTAAATAAAATTATCATGTTTATTGTAGATGATGCTGAGTTGATTGTTAAAAAAGGCCTTCAATTACCAGTTATGGAATTAGCTAGAAGTATTAAGCGTTGCCAACACCTGATATTTACCCAGGTTATTCATTCTAAGCTGCATCAAATGGTGGATGCTTTTATGAACTTTCCAATCCAAATTGAAATTGAATCAACTTTGGAAAACAAACTTGCAACTCGGGATCAGCTTCTTTATTTAGTACCAGATTTTTTTACAAAAATTAATTTGTTAAACTCAATCTTATCTCAACAGCAGCAAAAGACATTGATTTTTGTGAATAATCGCTTAACAGCTTATAAACTATTTAAAAATATAATCCCCGAAATCATAAATAAGACGGCTATTTTTAATTCTTTATCTATTGATCAACCAGGTTTTAACTCTATTGACAATTTTCTTATCGACCCAAATATTTATTTCATGATTGTTGCTTATGAAGATATGGACGAAATTAAAGCTCATCATATTTCCCGGTTAATTCATTTTGAAGTTCCTGAAGAGATAGAACTTTATTTAAAAAGTGTAATGTTGTTCAATACTAATGAGACAACCGAACTACTTTCTGTTGTCTTTTCTACGGATATTGAACTTAACCTAATCAAGAAAATTGAAAATGCCATTGGCATAAAAATCAAACAAGTTGATTTACCTATTGATTTAAGTAAGAAAAGCAACAAAAATAGTAAGATTAAAATTTCGTCTGAAGAACCTGTAGGAGAAGCATTTCACACAAAAAAATTAAGCAATTCTAAAGATTTTAATTATTCATCCAGAGAGAAAGCTAAGATGAATCAGAAAAGAAAACATAAATAAAATGTCCGATAATTAATATTATGTTAAATAAGATTGACGATTATTCATAATGCCTAAAATGTCTTTAATAACAGTCATGCCTCATAACATCTTCTCATTGTTAGTTAAAGAACTAAAAATAATTTAACCTTGAATTTTTTTTAGATAATTTAAACAGCTTATTTGTTAAATGACATCTTTATAATCAAACTTATTATTTAAACGCTCTTTTGTTAAAAAAAATTTCATGTTATTGGTAAAACATAGTTTACCGTAAGTTGTAATTTAAGTGTTACGTTTTTTTTGGAATAGGAATTGTAATTACAAATAAAAAAGCATAAACGTTTTAAGGCAATAAAATATTTTAAATTTTACAATTTTTATAACTCAGAATTGTTGATAATACACCATAAATGTCAAAACGAATACTGATTTGTGACGATGATTCTGATATCCTTGCAATCTGCCAATTTATTTTAGAGGAGATAGGTCTTGAGGTTCATACCAGAAACAATTGCAATAACATAATATCTGTTGTTAGTGAGGTTAAACCGGATGTTATTTTAATGGATAATTGGATTCCCGATACTGGGGGAATTATCGCCACCAGAATGATAAAGCAACATCCTCAATTTAAAAATATTCCCGTTATTTATTTTTCTGCCAACACGGATATCAAATTGCTGGCACACGAAGCTGGTGCCGATTCTTACCTCGCAAAACCTTTCGATATCAATGATTTGGAAAAAGCCATATCATTAGCGGTTGTTTAAAGCTTTACCCAAACTATTTTTCTTTTCCGGGGTTTCAACCTACAATGTAAGTTTAGAAACTGTATTTTCACTGTTTTTTAATAGTCAACAAATGCGTTCTATCTGGAAAGGCTCCATCGGATTTGGCCTAGTAAACATCCCTGTTAAACTTTATTCGGCAGTACAAAACAGTCGTATTAATTTAGATATGCTGGATGGCCGGGACCATGAACATATAAAATTTCAGCGTATTAATGAGAAGACTCGAAAAGAAGTTCCCTTTGAGAAAATTGTAAAAGGCTATCCCATCGATGGCAATTATGTAATTCTGGAAGATCAGGATTTTGAAGATGCCAGTCCTCAAAAAAATAAGATGATTGAGCTTGAAAATTTTGTAAATATTCAGGCTATTAATCCAATTTACTATGAAACCTCTTACTATTCTGAGCCTGAATCCCAGGGTAAAAAGGCCTATGCTTTACTTTTAAGAGCACTTCAAAAGTCGAAACAAGCTGGTGTTGCCAGATTCGTTTTGCGAAATACAGAAAATCTCTGCGTAATACATCCGGTTGATAATGTTTTGGTTGTTACCAAGATCAGGTTTGCAGAAGAGATAAGATCACCAGAAGAAATCCAAACCGCGGCTGATGTTAATATTAATAAAAAGGAACTTGATGTAGGACTGGCACTTATTTCACAATATACTTCTGAATTCAAAATTGATCAGTTTAAAGATGAATATACTGCGGAATTACTTAAAATAATAAAAGCCAAAGCAAAAGGAAAGCGACCTACGATAAAAAAAATGAAACCTAAAAAAGCAACCGGAGACGATTTGTACGAGCAGTTAATGCAAAGCTTAAATACCGGTAAAAGTGCTTAAATTAAATTCTATCATACATAAATAAGTAAATCTTAAAAATTTAACTACAAAAAAGCCCTCTTTGAAAAGAAGGCTTATTGCAATGATAAAGTGTTTAAATTACTGCAGATCAGAAATTTGTTTGGTTATCTCATCCACTTTTGCATTATTCTTTTTTATAATGTAGTAGGTCTTTAAATTATCAAGTGCGATTTTAGATTTAGGGCTAAGCTTATGTGCTTTTTCAAGTAAAGGAAAAGCAACATCAAACTGACCATTCGCTTTTTTCATCATTTCATCGTACTCTTTTTGTTTGTTTTGAGGGAGTTTATTGGCCTTGTTATAAATTTCAATTCCATTATTTAAGTATAAACCACCCAGGTTTACATTTGCATCAGCATATTCTGGATCAATACCTAAAGCCTGCTTGTAAGCTGCAATTGCTTTCTCATCGTTATTTGTTGAATTATAAGCGATCCCTAAATAGAATGGCAATGTTTTATTTTTAGGGTCTTTTAAGGCTTGGGCTTCGATTTTACTAATAATTTCACTTTGTTTTCCGGTCATTAAACTCAACTCAATTTCTTGTGTTGCAAGCGCTGAGTTATTATATTTTATAGAACCTTCTGAGGCTATTTGAATTGCTTTTGCTGTGTCTCCCTGCATAGAATATAAACGGGAAAGATCTAAATATACCTGTGGGTTAGCAGAAAATTTAGTCTTTATTAAGTCTTCATATTTGGCAATGCCTGCTTTATAATTTTTAGCATTTACTGCGGATAAACCTGCATAATACATAATCGTTGTATCCCCGGGACGATAATTTAAAGAATTATTAAAAGAGGTATAAGCCTCTTCAAATTTATCGTTTTGGTATGCTTTAACTCCAATATTTAAATCGTATTGAGCAAGGTTTGCTGACACCTTATCCAAACTTGCTTTGTTAGCGCCAACTTTATCCAATTCTTTCGCTTTAGTTAAGGCAGCGGCGGCTTGCGTTAAAAGAGGTTTTGACGTAGCTGGTACTGAATCTAAAATAGCAAGGTCAGAATAAATTAAAGCTTTGTAAGCCCATGCTGTTGGATCATTCATTGTTTTTTCATGTACAACAGCTTTATCAATTGAAGCTTTGGCTATATTTAAATTTGGCAATCCCAAAAGCATAGAATTTGCTGATTTTAATTGTTCATACTTTTCATAACTGCTTTTGGCAGTAGACAACTCACCTTTTTGAGCAAATCCGGCTAAAGACAGCCCTGAAAAGAGAATGACGAAAACGAAAGATTTAATTTTCATAATTATGAATTTTTAATTTTTAATCTATTTATTGTTGTTTTTATTCAGACTTATAATTGTATATCATTGTAAATATCTAAATTAATACGAAAAATCCTGCCAGAAAACAATGGCATTTGGCATTCATTGAGTTATTCATTATCTGGGGCTTCACTTCCTTTTTCCGCATTCAAGCTACTTTCATCACCTTCAGAAAGATCGTTTTCTTCTGCCTCCTCTTCTACTATTAATTCTTCCCGTGGTACCTTTGCAACCGAAGCAATAGAATCATTTCCTTTAAAAGTTATTAAACGCACACCCTGTGTTGCTCGTCCCATTACCCTTAAATCTGCTACCCCGATTCGAATTACAATACCGGATTTGTTAATGATCATCAAATCGTCTGAGTCTGTAACATCTTTTATTGAGACAAGTTCGCCGGTTTTATCAGTAACATTTAATGTTTTAACACCTTTTCCGCCCCTATTAGTTACTCTGTAATCTTCAATATCCGTACGTTTGCCATAGCCGTTTTCCGAAACTACCAAAACAGTAACTTCAGGGTTATTAATGCTGATCATACCCACAACCTCATCTTTTACACTAGCTAAAGTTACCCCGCGAACACCGGTTGCGGTACGTCCCATCGGCCTAACCTTTGATTCGTTAAAGCGGATCGCTCTTCCGGAACGCAATGCCATCACAATTTCGCTGTTTCCGTTTGTCATACAAGCTTCAAGCAACTGGTCACCTTCATTAATGTTAATCGCATTGATACCATTGGAACGAGGCCTTGAATAGGCCTCCAAAGATGTTTTCTTTATCGTACCTTTTTTGGTACACATCATAATAAAATTATTCTCAAGGTATTCCTGATCTTTAAGATTTACAACTTTTATGTAAGCTTTAATATTTTCTTCTTTTGGAATATTAATCACGTTTTGTATGGCACGACCCTTACTTGTGCGGGTTCCTTCCGGGATCTCAAATACCCTTAACCAGAAACACTTTCCTGTTTCAGTAAAAAACAACATGTAATTGTGGTTTGAGGCCACCAGCATGTGTTCAATAAAATCCTTATCTCTAGACTGCGAACCCATAGAGCCTTTACCGCCCCTGCCCTGTTTACGGTATTCTGTTAAAGCCGTTCTCTTTATGTAGCCCTCATGTGAAATGGTGATTATTACATCTTCATCTACAATAAAATCCTCCATGGTTAAGTCTTCAGCCGAATGAGTAATGGAGGTGCGACGTTCGTCACCATATTTATCCCGTATTTCAACCAATTCGTCTTTGATGATCTGCATTCTTAAAATCTCATCATTCAAAATTGAATTCAAATAATCAATGGTCTTCATCAATTCGGCGTATTCCTCTTTGATCTTATCACGTTCTAAACCGGTTAACCGGCGTAGTGTCATATCTAAAATCGCACGTGCCTGAATATCCGACAACGAAAAACTCTCCATTAAGCCGGTACGGGCGTCCTCCGGACTGTTGGAAGCACGTATAAGCTTAATAACTTCATCCAAATGATCCAAAGCTATAAGCAAGCCCTCTAAAATATGCGCTCTTTTCTGGGCTTCAGCAAGATCATATTTTGTACGGCGAACAACCACTTCATGACGATGATCAACAAAATGTTTGATCATGTCTTTGAGCGTTAGCAACATAGGCCTGCCATGTACAAGGGCAATATTGTTTACACTGAAAGATGTCTGAAGGGCGGTGTATTTGTATAAATTATTAAGAACGATGGATGCGTTTGCGTCACGTTTTATTTCATAAACAATCCGCATTCCGTCACGGTCAGATTCATCACGGATCTCTGAAATACCTTCTATTTTTTTATCGTTAACAAGTTCGGCGGTGCGTTCAATCATGTTCGCCTTATTAACCTGGTACGGGATTTCATTCACAATAATCCGTTCCCGATCATTACCGTAGCTTTCAATTTCTGCTTTAGCCCGCATTACAATCCGGCCACGGCCGGTTTCAAACGCATCCTGAACACCAGCATATCCATATATAATACCCCCGGTCGGAAAATCTGGAGCTTTGATGTGCTGCATCAGTTCCGGTATTGTTATTTCATTGTTTTCTATAAAAGCAATTGTTGCGTTTATCGCTTCTGTTAAATTGTGCGGGGCGATGTTTGTGGCCATACCAACGGCAATACCAGAAGCGCCATTAACCAGCAAATTCGGGATTCTTGAAGGCAAAACAGTAGGCTCTTGCAGGGAATCGTCAAAATTTAACTGGTAATCAACTGTTTCTTTGTTGATATCAGCAAGCATTTCTTCCGCTATTCGTTTTAACCGGGCTTCGGTATAACGCATAGCTGCCGGACGGTCGCCATCTACTGAACCAAAATTTCCCTGGCCGTCAACCATCGGGTATCTTAAACTCCAGGGCTGTGCCATCCTAACCATCGTATCATATACAGAAGCGTCGCCATGCGGATGATATTTACCCAGCACATCTCCAACGATACGGGCAGATTTTTTATGAGGTTTTCCACTGGTAACACCCAAATCTAACATCCCATATAAAACACGGCGGTGAACCGGTTTCAATCCATCTCTTACATCCGGCAAAGCACGTGAAACAATTACCGACATTGAATAATCAATGTAGGCGGCTTTCATTTCTTCTTCTATGTTTATCGGGATTATTCGGTCGTTAGGTTCTATATTGGGAATTTCGTTGTCTTCGGCCATTTTGTGGTTAAATTCTTAGTGTGATAAATGCCAACAGAGATCCTGTTTTGCATTGTTTTTTACGACTTGCGAAGTTAATAAAATAAGTAGGTTTACGGAGGCTGTGGAAAAGTTTAAACGGGATTGTTATGCATTGAGTAACGCGTAAAAATTTGAAAATGAGCGTTCAAAATCACCTGGCTATGCAATCCTGCTTTCCGTTGCAAGCCCGATATGTGATCGGGGCTTTTCACTACAATCAGGTTTAAAAACGATGGCCGTCATAATTAATTTGAAGGTAGTTGTCTGCGTTATTTAATCTTCTTCCAATACTCTTCAACCTTCATTCCATTCGGTAATATTCCGTTAAGCGTTAGTCTGTTTTTTTCCAGCTTGTATTTATAACCGATGGTTTTACCAATTGTCTGCGACGGCTGCAAACTGTATTCACTAGTTACCAAAAATGAGTCGCCTTTCATTTCATATCGCCCGGAAGCGTATTTTTCAGTCTTTACGCCTTCCTCAAGAATAAATGCCTCATATTTATCAGCGCTATAAGTTCGGTTCATTTTAAAATCAGCAGATGCGTTTTGTTGTTTATCATTATAGATGCCGCCATCATATTGCCAGGTACCTTTCATTGGGTTTGAGGAACAGGCTACCAGAAATATAATAAATATACCAAAGATGCTTTTTGAAATTAATAGTTTTTTCATCAAGAATAGTATTGAGTGTTGAGACAAAGCATAGAATTCGTACCAAAATCTTTCAAATTTTGACATTTACTTTTAAAAATTATGATGATGTTAAACAAAGAAACTTGAAATAGAGATAATTAGTTTAAAAAACGGACAATCAACAACTAAATACCAATCCAGTTTACACCTTTTTTTAACAAAGCCAGAGTTTTCTCTTCTTCACTATCAGGTTCTGCTTTAAAATCATAATGCCAGTTGGCTTGTGGTGGCAGGCTCATTAAAATAGATTCAATACGTCCGTTGGTTTCCAGGCCAAACTTTGTTCCGGCATCATAAACTAAATTAAACTCAACATAACGGCTCCGGCGCTGATGTTGCCATTCTTTATGTTTTTCTGTAAAAGCTTTATGCGTGTTTTTATGAATCAAACTGGTGTAAATGGGCAAAAAAGAACGGCCAATTGCTTTTGAAAATTCTAATATTTTATCCCAGCTTATTCCTGAGCTGATTGGTGTTAAACGGTCAAAAAATATACCCCCAATGCCGCGGGTTTCCTGCCTGTGTTTAATGTAAAAGTAATCGTCTGCCCAGATTTTAAATTTAGGATAAAAATCTATTTTAAAAGCATCGCAAACTGTTTTTAACTGATTGTGAAAATATCTGCAGTCTTCTGGTATAATGTAATGAGGGGTTAAATCTATGCCACCTCCAAACCATCTTACCGGCTCAGTATGGGCATCGATGGCTGGCATTTCAAAGTATCTGATGTTCATGTGAATTATAGGAACAAATGGATGTTTGGGATGGATAACAAGTGAAAGACCGGTAGCATAAAAATCATCATTATTTACACCAAAAGCCATTTTTATTGCCTCGGGCAATTTGCCTTTAACTTCAGAAAAGTTGACACCGCCTTTTTCAATTACTGAGCCGTTTTGAAGGATCCTGGTTCGCCCGCCACCACCACCTTCCCTTACCCAACCTTCTTCTATAAATTTCCCACTACCGTCAGCAGCCTCAAGTCCAAGGCATATTTCATCCTGAATTTGTTTGTATGCTTCGGCTACCTGCTCTTTAATAATTAACATAACTGGCTAAGATTTAAAGTCCTGTATTGCCATTGTTTTCAATGTAATCCAGATCTTTACCGTATGTTTCATCAAGTTGGAATAACGCTAAAAACGCTACCCCAACAACGAGAGTCCCGACAGTTAAAGCTGAATTTATAATTCCAAAATGAAACTTTAAAAAGTTAAACAGGATGGTAACCAGAATTAGAGATCCACGGACAAAATTAGGGGCTGTAGTTGTAACAGTTGAACGTAAGTTTGTTCCGAACTGCTCTGAAGCCATGGTTACAAAAACTACCCAATAACCTGTGGATAGACCCAAAAACAGGCAAAGAAGGTAAAATGCACTTGCAGACAATCCATTTGAAAATAAAAAAAATAATATACCCAAATAGGTAAGGCTTAAAAAAACGAAAACAATTTTTTTTCTGCTTTTAAATAATTGGCTAAGTGCGCCAGAAAGAAAATCTCCTAAGGAAATACCGATATAAGTAAACATCACCCCTTTTCCGGTGTCCAAATTATCAGTTATACCTAACGCTTTACCAAAATTTGGGGCCAGGGCAACTAAAATTCCTACAACAAACCAAACCGGTACCGCGATTAAAATACTATTTATATACTTTTTTAAGCGATTAGCATTTTGAAATAACATCAAGATATTTCCTTTGTCAACAGAACTCGTTTTAATCTTTGAAAACATTCCTGATTCGAAAACCCCTAATCTTAACATCAATAAAATTATTCCTAGACCACCGCCTACAAAAAAAGATATTCTCCAGTTAAATAAATCAGCTACAAAATAAGCAGCGACGGCTCCTAAAATACCTACTCCGGAAACCACCATAGTTCCGTATCCTCTACTTTCTTTGGTCATTGTTTCACTCACGAGGGTAATCCCAGCTCCCAGTTCTCCGGCTAAACCAACACCTGCTATAAATCTTAAGGCGGCATAAACTTCTACATTTTGTACAAAACCGTTGGCAATATTAGCTAACGAATACAATATTATAGAGCCGAATAATACCGACAATCTCCCTTTTTTATCACCTAAGACGCCCCATAATAATCCACCTATAAGCAACCCTGCCATTTGCCAATTCATTAGATTTAGGCCTACTCTTGTTATATCCGCCATAGGGATCCCAAGATCAGAAAGACTTTTATTTTTTATGATCAGAAAAAGTAAGAGGTCATATATATCTACAAAATATCCGAGAGCAGCCACGATAATTAGTAACGTGATATTTTTATGAGAAGGTTTAGTAGAAACCATTTATTTGTTTGAGTGGGTTAATCTACAAACAAATTTTAAAACAAAAAAAGCCTCTCAAAATAATTGAAAGGCTTTTTAATTTCAAAAAATATTATTTAGAAGGTAATAATACGGCATCGATAACATGAGTAACTCCATTACTTGACATTGCATCAGCTATGGTGACTTTGGCATTATTTATCATTACAACACCATTTTGAATTGCAACTTTAAGCTTTTGGCCTTGAACTGTAGTTAATTCCATACCATCTTTAAGATCGGCCGCTTTGTAAGTACCAGCTACTACGTGATAAGTTAACACACCCTGCAGGTCTTTTTTCATTTCTGGTTTTAATAGATTGTCAACTGTGCCTGCTGGTAAAGCATTAAAAGCTTCATTTGTAGGGGCAAAAACTGTAAAGGGTCCGGCACCACTTAAAGTTTCTACTAAATCACCGGCTTTAACGGCAGCCACTAAA
>JACMND010000198.1 GCA_014378705.1 Pedobacter sp.
AGAAGATTGAAGTGTCTTTTCATTTTCTGTAGGTAAGCGAGAAATAGCAGGTAAATTACAATTCCAAGCTGGCGCACGCCTGTGGGGTGTGTTTTTAATCAATTGTTAAAAACAGAAATTTTTCAGCTGATTGGTAACTTGTAAGTTTAAGTAAGTGCGGGTTTTAGTTCACCGTTACAGGGGCGAGCCAGTTTTTAAACTGAGACTACAACTTTACGGTGAAAATTTGTTAGATTAATACGATGATCATAAACGGAACCAACAACGGTTATTGGCCGATGCATTAAACTAAACATATTAATTATCTGTTGTAATAAAAACGATAAAGCATTTATATTAAATAGTAGACTATGCACTCCTATCTTACACTCATCATCATACTAACGTCAGTAATGGATCAGTTTACCAGTCACCGGCAGTTATTAATCTTTGCAAAAGAACAGAACCCGAAATTAGTAACTGAACAAATAAACCTGCTGAATCAGGAAGCAGAAGGTGTTAAAGAAAGAGACATAAAAATAGGTGTCGTTGAAAAGGCAAGCCCCCTTTATAAAAAGTATAAAGTCGATCCTTCCCAATTCACTGTTGTACTGGTAGGAAAAGACCAAACTGAAAAGTACCGGAAAAACACCATTATTAGCGCTGCTGATCTTTTCGCCTTAATAGATGCCATGCCGATGCGTAAGATTGAAATGGGTAAAAAATCCGGGCTTAAGTAAATGTTACCTGCTTTTTAAATTTCAAATATAGTTGTCAACCTTTTCCGGTTACAGATGGCCTCACTTCAATTTTACTGGGTAAGGTTCTTGGATTCATTTGTAAAAGATCAGCAACCAATTGTCCAATATCTTCAGGCTGAATTTTCCAGGCATCCGCTTCGCTTGGTTTGTGATCGTTAAATTCTGTTGCCACAGATCCCGGCATAATGGTACTTACTTTAATACCGTATTTGCGTAGGTCAAGCATAATGGCTTGTGAAAAACCCACCAGTCCAAACTTACTTGCATTGTAAGCGGCACCGTTTTCAAAAAAGTTGGTGCCGGCCAGGCTGGCAATGGTTATGATATATCCCTTTGATTGTTTCAAAGCACCAATACTTGATTTAACACTGTTAAACACACCGGTAAGGTTGGTTTCTATCGTACTTTTCCAGTCCGCTTCTGATAAATCCTGAATGGGAGCGAAATGACCTACACCCGCATTGGCAACCAATACATCCAGCTGGCCGAAATGGGCGATAGCTGCCTCAACCGCTTTTTGTTCAGATGCCAGTGAGCTTACATCTGACTGCAACGCCAGTACTTTAGATTCATCGCTGCTTAATAATTCTGACGCCTGCCTGGCTGCCTCTAAATTTCTGCTTGTAATTGCTACACGCATTCCATTTTCCAATAATATTTTGGCGATACCAAAGCCGATTCCTTTGCTTCCGCCGGTTATGTAGGCTACTTTGTTACTTAAGTTATTGTTCATGAGTGCTCATTTTATTAATTGATTTAAGACTAAACCTTCTGAATGAATTAACACATTTTAGTATTGAGTGTTTGTTGGCAAAACGATTTGGCTTAGATTGATATTTAACTTAAAAACAAGTGTTAACTTTTTCAACCCATCTTAGTTGAAAATTCCTGATTTCTTACTCTTATTTTTCGGCATTTTGTTGCCGGTTAGCACTTTTTAGCTGGCCATTCTTAAAAAGTAAGTAGGCGGTTTGGTAGTATGATATCGCTTGCTCTATTAAATGTGCAGGGAATTTAGTTGGAATTTGTTCGTTCAATTCTTTATTGTATAAATAAGTTTCTACTTTTCTTTGCGGGCTAAGAATTACTAAACTATCACTTTTCATATAAGCTAATTTCTGGTAGGTGCCCAATACGACTCTTGGGATATAATTTGTAGATAAAACATTCTGACCATATAAATTGCTCTCGTATTTCCAACCTAAAATATGTAACAGCGTAGGATAAATATCTATCTGGGAACACAATGAATTAATAACCTGTTTTTTAGCGGCGGGTAAATTGTATATGATACAGGGAATATTATATTTTGATATATCAATCTCGTTTTTCCCTGCACTGCTTGCACAATGATCAGCCACAAAAATAAAGACCGTATTTTTAAACCATGGTTTTCCTTTAATCTGGTTTAAAAAATTTCCGATCGCGTAATCGGTATATTTCACTGCGCCTTCCCGGCCCGAACCGGATTTCAGATCAATTTTGCCTGCCGGAAAGGTGAACGGACGATGGTTTGATGTGGTCATCACAAAATTATAAAACCGTTGTCCATTCTTATAATTCTCATCACTATTCTTAATTACGGCCGAGTATAAATCACCGTCGCTAATACCCCAGGCGTTTTCAAAATTCACTTCTTTATCAGTTATAATGGTATGTTTTGCTTTGTAATTATCACCAAGGTTCACACTTCTTCCTCTGTCAATAACATTGTATCCGTTTGAGCCAAAATATTGGTTCATGTTATCAAAATACCCATCACCACCGTAAAAAAATGAGGTCACATAACCTTTTTGACGAAAGATATGACCAACAGTAGATAGGTTTTGGTTATCCGGCCTCCGTACAATACTATTTCCGGGTGTTGGTGGGATAGCCAAACTAAGTGCTTCCATTCCACGAACTGTGCGGGTTCCCGTAGCATACATATTTGTAAATAAGGTACCGTTATCAGCAATGGAATCAAGTACAGGGGTTATGTTTTGAGTGTTGCCAAAATGTTTCATAAAGTCGGCACTAAAACTTTCAATAGTAATCATGATTACATTAGGGAGCTGCTTTTGTCTGGTTGCTGAAACGGATCGTAAAATAGATTCCGGGCCACCGATAAATTTAGATCCCGGACCGTCAAATTCCTTCCTGATAATTTTAAAGGCCCGGCCATTATCCAGTAAAGGATAAAAATGTTCATAGTTCAACTCGTTATCCCTGAAAGCAGCAAAGAAAGAATATATACCAGCCTTTGAAAGCTCGTTCTGATACCGATTGCTGCTCTTTTCTGCAAAATTATTTTTTAGAAATAGGATATATAGAACACTGATTAAAAAAATAGCACCGGTGGAAGCAAGACATTTTCTAAATAATGTTTGAGAATTGAAGCTAATTGAAAAAGCCTTCATCTTGATGAATACGAATATAACCAAGAGGGAAATTAAAACCACCGAACCAATTAGTAAGGGTAAAGGGTACGATTCGTTTATATTATTAATTACTTCATAAGTGTAAACAAGATAATCAACCGCAATAAAATTAAACCGGCTTTCAAATTCGTTCCAAAATGTAAGTTCGGCGAAGAACGAAAATAAACTGATTAAGACCATTAAATAAATTATTCCGAAAGTTGCAGCGTAATTAAACTTTGTTTTTAACCATTTTGAAGGTAAAAAAAGCAGATAAAAAGAATAGATTATTGAAAAGAACAGCGAAACCCCTAAATCGAATATAACACCGGTACTAAATATTTTTAGATAAGAAAGTAAATTCAAGCCTGCCTGGTTACTGCTTAAAATAGACAGAATAACCCTGATAATGAAAGAGGATAGCAGAAAAAAAGAGATAAAAGCAATAAATACGCTATATCTACTTCTGTATAAATAGTTCATTATTGAAAAGAAGTGGTTTTACCGGATTACCGATAGTGGTGATTTTTAAACAAAATCTCTAGTTTTCAGGAAACTTTGTCGCAGTAGGTACTGGATAAAAATTTATCAAATATAATTCAATAAAATTTCTAATTTAACACATAGAATTGAGGTAAATTTTAATTTATTTTTCCTGATATACTATTTTATTCACACGCATTTTTAATTACAAACCATTGGCAAACAGAAGAGAATTTTTGAGCAAAACCGGAATTTTAGTTGCCGGCGGCTTATTTTTTAGGGAGGACCTTTATGGTGCTTTATCCAAACATGTTTCACAGCATCAAATAGGTTTGGGATTGTTCACGTTATTTAACGTAATGGATGATGATGTTCCTGGTAGCTTAAAAAAGGTTGCTGATATTGGTTACAAAGAAGTTGAAAGTGCCTTCAGCAAAAAAGGTGGATACTATGGATTAAATCCCAAACAATTCGCGGCGTTAACTAAAGACCTTGGCCTAAGCTGGACATCACATCATGTGCTGGGCGCTCCGTTCAAATTACCAAAGGATTTTAAAATTCCTACGGGTGCGGATGGAAAACCAGTAGTTATGCCTTCTATAAGAAACCTAAGAGATAATTACCAGGAATTAGTTGATGAGGCTGCCGAAGGCGGTGTCAAATACCTGGTTTGCGCCAGCACTCCTATTGGCAGTATTGATGAAATTAAATCGTCTGTTGATGTGTTAAATAAATCTGCGGAGGCGGCCAAAAAAGCTGGTCTTGTTTTTTGTTACCACAACCACGATGCTGAATTTAAAAAAGTCGACGGTCAGGTCCCTTATGATATGATTTTAAGTGGAACCGATCCATCTGCTGTAAAAATGGAATTGGATTTAGCCTGGGTAGTAAAAGGCGGATATGACGCTGTTGAATTGTTTAAAAAGCATCCAGGCCGTTTCCCCTTATGGCATGTGAAAGATCTAAGTGCAAACCACCAGATAATTGAGCCGATTGGTAATGGTTCTATTGATTTTAAACGGATTTTTGCTCACGCTAAAACAGCCGGGATGGAGCACGTATTTGTAGAACATGATATGCCTGCTGATCCTTTCGCAAGCATAAAAACCAGTTTTACTTCTGTTACAAAACTTTTCAGCTAAATTTTAATGATAGAGAAAGCACATCATTGCTTTCTCTATCATTAAAAGAGTAACGCTTCCTAAATTATTAAAGGCTCTTTATTATTTGTAACGTTTGATGATCTGGTATTCCATTAAAATATTGATCAATCACTTTTTCAAAGACAATTGATGCATTGGGTACCGAGCCGAATAAAGTCATGCATGAATTTAATTTTAAATTATCCGGACTTCCAAAAATATCAAGTACCGTTTTATTTTTGATTTCTAATAATAACTCCGACATATAAACCAACCTGGTACCCAAAATTTTATGGTTGAGAAAGTCTGTGGCTTCCTGAAAGTCATTGATGGCGTAAAACTTTGAAGTTTCACTAAACCCTAAACCAGTTATTTGCGGAAAAAAAAGCCACATCCAATGAGTTCTTTTCCTGCTCTTTTTAATCTCATTTATCACCATTTGATATTGGGATTCCTGAGCATCTAAAAACCGGTTTAAATTATGATGTACCATCACTTATATTTGTAGTGGGATGATGGAATTTACTTTTTAAAAGTTTCTTTTAAGATGTAACCATCCGTGTTAATCATTGTTTAATTTCAAATAAAACTATAAACAGAATGCTTAAAATAGGAATAATTGGTTTGGGCGATATAGCGACAAAAGCTTATTTGCCTATTTTAAGCAGTTTGGAAGATTTGGAAATTCATCTTTTATCTAGAAATATAGAAATATTAAGCAGGACAGCTAATAAATACAGACTCAATAATACACACAACAGCATACACTCGCTAATTAAAAGTGGAATAACCGGAGCTTTTGTCCATACCGCCACACGCTCTCATTTTGAGATTGTAAAAACATTATTAGAAAATAATGTCCATGTTTTTGTTGACAAGCCCGTTACACTAGATTTTGATTCGGTTAAAGTTTTGGTGGACCTTGCTGAATCCAGGAACCTCATTTTAATGGTGGGGTTCAACCGCCGGTACGCACCGGTTTATCAGAAATTAAAAGAGCTGCCTGATTTAAGTATGATCATAATGCAAAAAAATCGCCAATCTTTACCTTGCGAGCTCAGAACGTTTATTTTTGATGATTTTATTCATGTGGTGGATACACTCAGATACCTTTTTCCATACCCCATTGACCAACTGCTGGCAAGCGGCATGAAAAAAAATGGTTTTCTATACCATGTAGTGATTCAGTTTATTTCTTTAAATGGAGCTACCGCAATTGGAATTATGAACCGGGACGGCGGTACAACGGAAGAAAAAGTTGAGGTTTTCAGTTCAGCAGAAAAAAGAGTGGCCACTAATGTTTCTGAACTTGTTATTCAAAAAGACACCAATTTAAATAGAATAGGAACAAGCGACTGGGAACCAATTTTATATAAAAGAGGGTTTGAATTAATGATTGACGATTTTATACAGGCTTTAAAAAGCGGGCAAACACCAAAAGTTTCTGCTTCTGATGCCTTGATAACGCATGAAATATGCGAAAATATTGTTGAGAAATTAGAATTACAGTAATTGCTGAATTAAATAAGATTTAATAAATGCACACCAAACGATCATGGAAGCAAAATCACCTAAAAATAAATTCCAAGACTTAATAAGAGGCGAAAAACCTGTGTTGGTAGATTTTTCTGCCGAATGGTGCGGACCCTGTAAAGTAATGGCCCCAATACTTGATCAGTTAAAGAAAAAGATTGGAAACATGGCAACCATTATTAAAGTTGATATTGATAAAAATCCTGCAGCAGCAGCCTCCTTTAATATTTCAGGTGTGCCTACACTTATATTGTTTAAAAAAGGTCAAATAATGTGGCGGCAATCAGGTGTGATACCTGTTAATCAGCTTGAACAGATTATTAATCAACATGTGGGTTAAAGAGGTGTAAAAGCCAAAGGCACTTTAAAAGCATCACCTATTTTGTGAATTGCATACAATTATTAGATAAAAAAAAACATCAATCTCTTAAAATTTTCGTTCTTTTTCTTATCTATCATTTTATTGTAAGGAATACGAATAATGCACTAACGATTGATTATTTGAAACATCTGATCACTTTAATATGTTAAATTTGTGGAAATAAAAATTAAAAAAAATTATGAGAAAAAATGCAATGTATGCTGTCTTTGCAGCATCAATATTTTTAGCATCCTGCGGAGGAAGTAACGAAAATTCTGAAGCTCAGTCTTCTACTGCAGATACTGCTTCTTCAGCAACACTTCCAGAAGTTTCTGCTGAAACAACAAGTAGCCCGGTTTCTAACACTGTAGAGCTTACTGCAGATGACACTATGAAGTACAACACAACCGAAATTCGTGTAAAGGCCGGCGAACAGGTTACCCTTACCTTAAAAAATATCGGTAAAATGCCTAAAGCATCCATGGGCCATAATTTCTTATTATTGGGCGGTGGTACAGATATTGAAGCCTTTGCTATGAAAGCGATGGTAGCCAAAGATACCGACTATATTCCGGCTGATTTAAAATCTTCAATTATGGCTAACACCAAATTATTAGGTCCCGGCGAATCTGACACAATTACTTTTACGGTTCCTGCCGGAACTTATGAGTATATCTGTAGTTTTCCTGGCCACTACGCTGCCATGAGAGGTAACTTGATAGCAGAGTAAATTTGGATTTAAGGGAGTAAAGAGCAAGAACAAAAGTTTCGTCTTTTGTCTTTGTTCTTTACTCCTTTTTCACTTCAAAAAACTGCTCACTAAAATTAACTAAAAACAGCTCTTTAGAACTTCGCGTAATGGCCGTATAAAGCCAGCGCAAAAATTCCGTATTTAACATCTCTTCCGTCAAATAACCCTGATCTATAAATACAGCGTCCCATTGTCCGCCTTGTGCTTTGTGACACGTAACGGCAAATGCAAATTTAATTTGTAAAGCATTATAGTAAGGATCTTTTTTAATCTCCTGCATCCGCATTTGCTTATTTTGAATATGCTGGTAATCCTGCATTACTGCTTCAAAAAGCTTTTTGCTTTCCACTGAAGATAAGCTGGGTGTTTCAGCATAAAGTGTATCTAAGAGAACTTTACAGGTTAGAGGTTCATCGTCCGGGTAATCCACCAGCTCTAAAACAATTTCTGCAAAACGAAAACCATATTGTTCTTGAAAATTCCTTACTTTTCTAATCCTTCCTATGTCACCATTGGCAATGAAAGAGCCATTCTTATCCTCGTTTTGCAGCCAGTAATAGTTATTTCTTACAACCATCACATAGTCGCCTCCGGTAAGTTCTTCTTCACGATATAATATCCGGTTCCGAATATTCTGATTGTAAGCATTGGCGTTTTTATTTGACCGGCAAACAACCAGCGTGTTATCCATACCAAATTTATTATAGGCATAATTTAAACCTTCAACAAGTTTTTCACCAGTCATGCGAAAGATATCCGAGAACCCTTTCAATTCAATATTCGGGTAGCTGCATTTTTCTTTGCGGATGAGTTCCCTAATTCGGGTAGCATTTAGCAAAACTCCTGAAGTCTTTTCCTGGCGCACTACATCAGTTAATTCATAACTATAAACGTCCAGGCCAAAATGGTCCTTTAATACTTTTATGTTCAATGCCGGACTGTCGGCGGAACCTACCGGCGGAAGCTGGGCCGTATCTCCAACCAATATTAGCTTACAATTTTTACCGTTATATACATAGCTTATCAGATCATGCAACAAACTTTTTTGTCCAAAATCTCCGCTTTGATCAGAGATCATGGAAGCTTCATCCACAATAAATAAAGTATTTTCAGATAAATTTTCTCCCAAAGAAAAACTCATCTCCGGACTTGCTGCTTCCTTTTTACGATAAATTTTTTTATGTATAGTAAAGGCCTTTTTGGCTGAATAATTACTTACTACTTTAGCTGCCCTTCCGGTTGGGGCTAGCAATACAGATCTCATTTTAACCTTGGGAAGTATTTTTACTATCGCACTGATAAGGGTTGTTTTGCCGGTTCCGGCGTAGCCTTTTAACATGAAACACTCATTACCATTTTTATATTTTAGAAATTTTTCAAAAGCATGAAAAACTTCTTTTTGCTGATCAGTTGGAGTTTTTCCGAACTCGCTTTCTAATAAAACATAAATGGGCTGCATCTTTGCAAATTTGCGTATTCATATTGAGGTAACATAGGGTTTGATTCTCAATATGGCAAAGCTTAATATTAAATCAGGATATTGGTTTAGAAATTTTATTTTTGTTGGCAGATGACATACAATCCAATTGTTTTTAAAGACAAGAATTTCCAAAGTCACGAAATTTCAAACTGTCACTTATTAATCCGGTTTAATTCAAATTCATACTCTTACATAATTATTGATCAATCACAAAATGAGGTTATTGCTGTAGGTAAGTTTACGCTGAACAGTAATTTTACTAATTCTAATGTATTTGAACAATTTCAAAACTTTTGTAAAGAAAATGAAGACTTGAATCTATCTTTTGGCAAAGTGAAAATTAGCCTGGAAACACATTCTTTTACTTTTATACCAGATGATCTTTTTTTTAAAGGCGATTTACAGGATTACAGTAAATTTATGGTCTGTAAACCGGATGATATAATCCTTGACAGAAAATTAAGTCTACCGGGCATTCACAATATAATTTTGCTGGGTTCGGAGCATATCAAATTATTGAAAAATACATTTCATGAGCCACTTATATTTTCACAAGTTGAGCCCTTTATAGCTGCAGCATTTAAGTTGGTAGAAAACGGAAGCCACGCTGAATTATTTTTAAATTTTAATAGTGAAAGTTTTGAAGCGGCTGTAATAAAAAACCAAAACCTTCAATTTTACAACATATTCAGTATTGCCGGGGCAGATGATTTTAATTATTTCTTGTTAAACGTGCTAACACACCTTGACCCGGATACAAAGCAACTGGTTTGTATTTCTGGAGAAATAAACCAGAATATGGAATTGTATTTCCGCCTTGCTAAATATTTTGATCATATTTCTTTTGCTGATGCGGGAAACATAGTTGATACCAGCAAATTGCCGGAAGAAATACATTCGCATTTATATTTTTCGGTATCAGGTCTGAATTTATGCGAATAATCGGCGGAAAATTTAAAGGGCTGCGCTTAAAACCCCCGCCTAATTTACCTGTACGTCCAACCACGGATGTTGCTAAAGAAGCTCTATTTAATATCCTTAACAACCAGGTTGACTTTGAGAATATCCGTGTGCTTGACCTTTTTAGCGGAACTGGAAATATTTCTCTTGAGTTTGCTTCACGGGGCGTTTTAAAAGTTGTTGCCGTTGACCGCGAATTTAGTTGTTACAATTATTTAAAGAAAATAGCGAAAGAACTAAAGCTGGAAAACATTCAGGCAAATAAATCAGATGTTTTTAAATTTTTGGAAACAGAAACAGATTCATACGACCTTATTTTTGCAGATCCACCTTATGATCTTCCTCAAATAACTTTAATACCAAATATTTTATTTGAAAATAATCTTTTAAAAAAAGGTGGACTGTTAATTATAGAACATCCAAGTTTCAAAAAAATAGACACACACCCTAATTTTAAGGAACAACGTCAATATGGCTCATCAGCTTTTAGCTTTTTTACCTGTTAAAATTTTTACATCTTCAATTTGTCAAATCCTCAAATTATAAAGACAATAATGAAAATAGCCCTATTCCCAGGATCCTTTGATCCCGTTACTAAAGCACATGTTGATATTTTAAAACGATCCGTTTCTTTGTTTGATAAAGTAATAATTGGTATTGGATTAAATAGTACCAAACCTCCATTTCTGGAACCAGAAACACGAAAAAAAATGCTTGAAGCAGTTTTTGCAGACGAGCCTAAAGTAAAAGTAATGACCTATGAAGGTTTAACTGTAGAGTTTTGTAAAAAGATAAACGCAAAATATATGATAAGAGGAATACGTACCGTTTCTGATTTTGAATATGAAAAAGCCATAGCCCAAATGAATCATGCATTGGAACCTGATATTGAAAGCATTTTTATTGTGAGCAAGCCAGGTTACTCTTCTATAAGTTCTACCATTGTAAGAGATATTTTAAGAAATAATGGAGACATAGGTCAGTTTATCCCAAAAGAAGCGCAAATATTTTTAAAAGAATTTAAGCAATAACTGTTTAAATCATGCTACTTAGATCTCAATCCTTGCTATCACGTTTTCTATCAACGGGTATGTATTTTGCTTTACCATACTAAAATCGTCGGGCGAAAGCCACCGGGCATCGGTAATCCCTTCCTCCAACTGAGGAATTAAATTTTGCTGGTTATCAGCACGCATTATAAACCAGGTGGTTTTTTTAAGAATAATTTCGCCATTAAACGTATAAATATGATACGTTTTGCAAAGTTTGCTTTCAAGCTCTGTCACTTTGATTCCGCACTCCTCCTCTACTTCACGAACAGCCGCTTTCTTTGTTTTTTCTCCTTTTTCTATTTTTCCTTTTGGAAGATCCCATTTTCCCTTTCTAAAAATAAACAGGAAATTATTTTTTTCATCACGTACCAATCCACCCGCAGCTTTTATGTATCTTAATGATTGCTTGATTTGCTTAAACAATTCCTTATCATTTTTAGTTAATAGCAGGTAAGTACCCGGCAGAGGATGGTCTTTAAACTGTTCATAAAATTTGTCAAATTGAAATTCCTTAGAATCAACTTGTTGATGGGATGAAAAGCCATTTTCAATAGCTTCAGTAATGATTAAAGAAGTTTGGTTAATATATATTTGATACATTTGCAATATGAGTAACAAGAATGAAATAGAACAGAAAGTAGCTGAATTTTTGTTGCAAATTAAAGCAATTAAATTACAACCTAACAATCCTTTTACGTGGGCTTCTGGATGGAAGTCTCCCATTTATTGTGATAACCGCACCACACTTTCACACCCTTTGATTCGTACTTATATACGTCAAAAGTTAGCTTCATTGGTTCAGGAGGAGTATGGTTCTGTTTCTGTAATTGCCGGAGTAGCCACAGCGGGAATCCCGCAGGGGGTTTTAGTAGCCCAGGAATTAGGTTTACCGTTTATATATGTAAGATCTGCGGCTAAAGATCACGGTCGTGGTAATTTAATTGAGGGAGAATTTTCTGAAGGCCAGCGTGTTGTAGTTGTTGAAGACCTGATATCTACCGGAAAAAGCAGTCTACAGGCTGTTCAGGCTTTACGTCAGGCCGGTATGGAAGTAGCTGGTTTAGTGGCTATCTTTAGTTATGGATTTGATGCCGCAGTTGAGAATTTTAAAAATGAAAAATGCAGATTTTCTACACTATCTAATTACAATACGCTTATTGAATATGCGGCAGATCACAGCTTTGTTTCCAATGACGATTTAAAACTGCTACAACAATGGCGTGAAAATCCTTCTGAATGGGGAAATCCTGTACATCAGGATAATGTATAAAAATAATGACCATTATTGAAAGCAAAACAACCATAAACAAACCGATTTCTGACGTTTATTTATTTCTTTCTGATCTGAACAACCATCAGCAATTGATGCCTGAAAATATTTATAACTGGTCTTCTACTTCTGATGAAGCTCGTTTTACGATTCAAAACATGGCCAAGCTAGCGCTCAGGGTTTCATCCCGTACAGAAAATCAGGAGATAATTATTACTCCTTCTGAAGAAGCGCCTTTTGCCGTTGAATTAAAATGGACACTCGCAGATTTAGGCAATAATACTACGATGGCCACACACACCATATCTGCAGAGTTGAACATGATGATGAAAATGCTGGCCAGCGGTCCTTTACAGAAATTAGCAGATCATCAAACTCAAAAATTGAAAAATATTTAGATTTAAGGTGTTGAAATTAAGCCGTGCGGCAGTTAAGTTTGCAATCATTTTTTGGGAAGGTTCTTTTAAGGAAAAGCAGATTTTGTGCTATAATTAAAGGTTTTCCCCAATTGATTTTAAGTTTCCAGAAAAGAAATGGGAAATGCTTTTAACTTTTATCCGGATGATTTGATTTTGATTATTCACAATAATTACCTCCAGCTTGTAAAAATTTTATCCACAGGCAAGAGATTAAAGCTGGGAGCTAAAAACTATTTTCCCATATCTTTATTACATGGTTAAAAATCTCATACTTATACAATGTGATGATAAAGTAGGCTTGGTAGCGTTAATATCCAGTATACTGGCAAATCACAACCTCAATATTACGGCCATGCGTGAATTTGTTGATGAACGGTCTTTCTCATTTTTTACCCGGATTGAATGTTCCGGCGAGTTGCCTTCTGTATCTGATCTCAAACTCCAGTTTGAAAAGGAGTTACCCCTGCATTCAATTATTTCAATTAATCCAAAGCAGGAAAAAATTATTGCCATCTTAGTTACTAAAGAATACCACTGCCTGGCCGATACGCTAACCAGGCATTTTTTTAAAACTTTAAATGCAAAAGTGTGCTGTGTAATTGGCAATCATAAAAACCTGGAGGATTTTACCAGGCAGTTTTCTATTCCATTTTATCATATATCACATGAAAACAAATCTAAATCTGATTATGAAGCTGAGATAATACATACACTAAAATCCTATAATCCTGATTTTCTAATTCTTTCTAAGTTCATGCGAATCCTTTCGCCACAGTTTATTGAACATTATCAAAACCGGATTATTAATATACATCATTCGTTTCTACCAGCTTTTATAGGCGCCAGCCCATATAAACAGGCGCATGAACGGGGCGTTAAAATTATTGGGGCAACCGCACATTTTGTAACCAACGATCTGGATGAAGGACCAATCATTGTTCAGCAAACTATTCCTGTAAATCACGCTTTTACAATAACCGATATGATTGTTGCCGGAAAAGAGGTTGAAAAGGCAGTGTTATCTAAAGCCTTGCAACTGCTGCTTCAGAACCGCGTATTTATTACCGGAAACAAAACAGTTTTGTTTGAGTAGTTTCAAAACCAGCAGTGAACAATTTTTACGGGATAAATATTTTAGCGGTCATTTAGTCATTAAAAAATAAAATTAACAGACAAAATTTCCGGTTCATATAGTTAAAGTGCGTTGGCAATTATTTTGATCAAAAACAAAGTATATGAACTTCAATAACTTTACAATAAAGGCACAGGAAGCTTTTCAAAAAGCCTCAGAAATTGCAACTGGTAACCAGCAGCAAGCAATAGAAACCGCACATATTTTAAAAGGATTGTTAATGGTTGACGAAAATGTGATCAGCTTTCTTTTAAAAAAGCTAAACGTAAATCTTAACCGCTTAAATTCTGTTTTAGACGCACAAATTCAAAGTTTTCCAAAAGTTAGCGGAAGCGACGTTTATTTATCTTCATCCGCTAATTCAGCTTTTCAAAAAGCGCAGACATTTCTTAAAGAATTTAAAGATGAATTCGTTTCCGTTGAACATATTTTACTTGGCATCCTTACTTCCGGGGATAAAATAAGCACCATATTAAAAGACTCAGGGGTAAATGAAAAGGATTTGAAAAAAGCAATTTCAGAACTTCGTGGAAACAGCAGGGTTACGGATCAGAACGCAGAAGCCACTTACAACGCTTTAAATAAATATGCCCGCAACCTCAATGATTTCGCGGAATCGGGTAAACTGGACCCGGTTATCGGCCGTGATGAAGAAATCCGACGCGTTATACAAATTTTGTCAAGGCGTACCAAAAATAACCCCATTTTAATTGGTGAACCAGGTGTAGGTAAAACAGCCATTGCAGAAGGGATTGCTTTTCGGATTATTCAGGGAGATGTTCCAGAGAACTTGAAAAGCAAAACGGTTTTTTCGCTGGACATGGGTGCCCTTATCGCTGGAGCAAAATATAAAGGAGAATTTGAAGAACGCTTAAAAGCAGTTATCAAAGAAGTTACCCAAAGCGAAGGCGAGATCGTTCTTTTTATTGACGAAATTCATACCCTTGTAGGTGCCGGTGGCGGAGAAGGTGCCATGGACGCCGCCAACATTTTGAAACCTGCTTTGGCAAGGGGCGAACTTCGAGCAATTGGCGCAACAACTTTAAACGAATACCAAAAATATGTTGAAAAAGATAAAGCTTTAGAACGCCGGTTTCAAAAAGTTTTAGTTGACGAACCCGATACCCAGGACGCTATTTCTATTTTACGGGGATTAAAAGAGCGCTATGAAACTCACCATAAAGTGCGTATTAAAGACGAAGCAATTATTGCTGCTGTAGAACTATCCCAACGATATATTTCCGATCGTTTTCTTCCAGATAAAGCCATTGACCTAATGGATGAAGCCGCATCAAAACTTCGACTGGAAATGGATTCTGTTCCAGAGGTTGTTGATGAACTTAACCGCCGTATTATGCAGTTGGAAATTGAACGGGAAGCTATAAAACGTGAAAATGACAATAAAAAAGTATCTGATCTTAGTGAAGAAATTGCTAACCTATCAAATGACCGCGATTCTTTGAGGGCAAAGTGGCAGGGCGAAAAAGACCTTGTTGATGGCATCAATAACAAAATTGAACAAATAGAGAATTTTAAACTGGAAGCAGATCAGGCTGAACGTGCCGGGGATTATGGTAAAGTAGCTGAACTTAGATACGGCAAAATAAAAGAAACCCAGGTTGAAGTTGACAGGTTAAAAAAAGATCTGCAAGAAAACCAGTTAGGTAGCCGGATGCTTAAAGAAGAAGTAACAGCCGAAGACATTGCAGGTGTGGTTTCCCGCTGGACAGGTATTCCGGTTACCAAGATGATACAGAGTGAACGGGAAAAATTACTATATCTTGAAAACGAGCTTCATAAACGTGTAGCCGGGCAGAATGAAGCGATTGAAGCAATATCTGATGCAATAAGGCGCTCAAGAGCAGGATTACAAGATAAACGAAAACCCATCGGCTCGTTTATTTTCCTGGGAACAACCGGAGTTGGTAAAACTGAACTAGCCAAAGCTTTAGCTGAGTTTCTTTTTAACGATGAGCATTCTATGGTACGCATTGACATGAGCGAATACCAGGAAAGGCATTCAGTTTCCAGGCTGATAGGTGCGCCTCCGGGTTATGTGGGATATGACGAAGGCGGCCAGTTAACTGAAGCTGTACGCCGTAAACCATATTCAGTAATTTTGTTAGACGAGATTGAGAAAGCGCACCCTGATGTGTTTAATATTTTGTTGCAGGTGCTTGATGATGGTCGCTTAACCGATAATAAAGGGCGGCTGGTTAATTTTAAAAACACCATTATCATCATGACCTCTAACATTGGGTCACATTTAATTCAGGAAAACTTTAAAGACCTGAATGATGATAACCGTGATGAGGTAATCGCTAAAACCAAAAACGAGTTGTTTGAATTATTAAAACAGACCATCCGTCCTGAATTCTTAAACCGTATTGACGAACTAATCATGTTTACACCGCTTAACCGCGAAGAATTACGCGATATTGTTTCTTTACAATTTAAAGGAGTGCAAAAGACGTTGGCGGAAATGGACATTCAGATAGAAGCTTCTGAAGAGGCACTTGATTGGCTGGCTCAGTTAGGTTACGACCCTCAATTTGGAGCACGTCCGCTTAAGCGGGTTATTCAAAAAAGAATCCTAAACGAATTATCCAAGAGCATTCTTTCCGGGAAAGTTGACAAAGAAAGCCGGATAAAACTGGATGTTTTTGATAACCAATTTGTATTTTTAAATGCAAAAATAAAAACTGAAGAAGGTCAAAGTGATGTTTAAAAGCCTAAATAGAGACATTCACTAGTGCTGTAAATAAATTTTAAATAAACGTATGCAAAAAATTAATTGGAATAAAATTCCGGTAGAACAGGTTAATGATAAAATGAAAAGGCAATTCATTTATGGTGAAAAAATAATGATTGCCAAAATGGAATTTGAAGATGGGTTTACCGTGCCCTGGCACTCTCATGAAAATGAACAGATAACCGAAGTAATTGCCGGAGTGCTACGTTTTTGGTTTGACGATAATGAAGACAATTCCATAGATCTGTTAGCCGGCGACTTGATAATTATTTCAGGCAACCGTCGTCACAAGGCCTTAATGATTGGTAACGTTATTGAGACCGATACTTTTGCGCCACCCAGACAAGACTGGATTGATGGCTCTGACAGTTACTTAAGAAAATAGTAATGGTAATAAAAATCAAATAGTTACATGGATTTAGGATTACAAAATAAGGTTGCTTTAATTCTGGCATCCAGCAAAGGGTTGGGTAAAGCAGTTGCGATAGAATTGGCTAAAGAAGGCGCAAAAGTGATTATTTGCGGAACTGATCTAGCAGCTTTAAAAGCAACAGAAGCCGAAATAGAAGCTATATCGCCCAATAAAGTAGTTTCATTAATATGCGATATTACCGACGAAAGACAACGTAAGAACTTAGTTGAACAAAGTGTAAAAGCATTTGGCAATATTGAAATTTTGGTAACAAACACGGGTGGCCCGGCAGCCGGTGCATTCCAACAGTTTACTTTAGATGATTGGAAACAATTATATAATTTACTGTTTTTAAGTGCTGTAGACATTATTCAACAAGTTTTGCCAGGTATGAAAGAAAAAGGTTTCGGACGTATACTAACAATTACTTCGGTTGCTGTGAAACAACCTGCAGAAAATTTAATATCATCAAATGCTGTAAGAACCAGTTTATTGGGTTTGGTAAAAAGTTTATCCAATGAAGTAGCCGCGTACGGTGTTACGGTTAACAATTTAATGCCCGGGTATACCAACACAAACCGACTTAAAGATCTTATAGAAAAAAATCCAAAAGTAAATGAAGTAAAAGAGTCTATCCCGATGAAACGATTTGGAACCACCGAAGAATTCGCGGCAGCAGCGGCATTTTTGGTAAGTGAACGTGCAAGTTATATTACAGGCCAATCATTAGCTGTTGACGGCGGTTGGATTAAAGGACATTAATCTAACTCATAAAGCTTGGGATTTAAAAAGACTTTCTTATTTAAATCAATGTTTGGATTAGTCTTCCAGCCAAAAAAAAATCCATAAAAAAAACCAGACAGAAAGCATACATTTTCTGACTGGCTTAAAAAATTACTGATTAAAAATTATCTGCTTTGGATCTAAACTGATCAGTTTTTGTCTTCAGATTATCAATCACATTTTTTGCCTGCTCTGATACTTGTGAAAAACTATCAGAAGTTTTATCTTTTATATCTGAGCTAATGTTGTGAAGTGAATCCAAAAGGTTGTCTGCGGTTTCACGACCTTTTTCTGTCTTCATAAAATACCATGCGGCCGCTCCGGCGGCTAATCCTACCAATATTACTGCCCCAATTGTTGTTGTTTTCTTGTCGTTGTTCATGAGAATTTGATTTTAGTTTACTTGTAAGAATAAATACCTTGCCAAATCGCCGCCCTTAATTAAAAAAAAATTAATTTTCCCCATCTCTTAATCCTGTTTTGTTTTTTCTTATATCCTCTTCAGATGTACCTCCGGCATTTGTTACGTGGTTTTTCCCGTTATTTTGTTGAACAGCGTCTCCTGGATTTTGGTCATTATAATTTTCGGTATGATTTGAGCCTGGCCGGTTTGAGCTGCGCTGTCCATGATTCCCTGACCAGTGGGATTCTTCATTTTCTGCAATCCCTTCTTCATTTACAGATGTGTCCAAATCGCTTTCAAGAGTTTTGCTCAAGGTTGCCCGCCCATGTTTCTCCTCTTCTAGCTCACGGCCAGTATTTTCATAGTCATTTTGCGATTGTGAATTATTGAGATTCTTGTTTGAATCATCTTGCTGATTATTCTGATTTGTTGACATAACTCTTTGTGTAAACAAAAACAACAAGCTTAAACGGGCATTGTTCTTTTAAAAATGACTAAATCATATAAACAAGTTTTAAAAACTTAAGTTATTAGATATGAATGGTTAATCAAATAATACCCATAATTGGACTTGCTGCAGGAGTTCTTACGTCTGCATCATTGCTGCCCCAACTCATTAAAACACTAAAAACTAAAGAAGCAGAAGATGTATCGCCATACATGTTCTGGATGTTGGTAATCGGAACAAGTTTATGGACGTATTATGGCATTTTGAGGGATGATCTACCACTTACTATATTTAATGCGTTTTCTGTAACATTAAATATTTTAATGCTTGTTTTGAGAAAACGTTTTAAAAAAAGCTGATCATTCATTCGCTTCGGGTGTAGGTTTCGGACCTCTTTTGTATATAATTAATCCGTTGAGAAAGTTTCTTAAAAGCTGGTCGCCACAAGGTTTATAATTTGGATGGTCCTCTTTTCGGAAGATCGCACCAAGCTCACTTTTACTAATTCTGAAATCGGCCATTTGCAAAATTTTTACAATTTCATCATCATTTAAACGGAGAGCCACACGCAGCTTCTTCATTACATCATTATTGCTCATATATTTTATTTTTTACCCAATGGTTTTCTATCTTTTTATGAATATCCTGTTTAGAAAAACAAACTGGTTATCAATTTAATATGCAGCCCTGCTTTTCGCTCATACTGCAAAAGGCCTATTACATTAGCCAGTATATCCTCCAATCAGGTTTAAAAAACTTAGGTCTCTGATACTATTTAAGACAGTTTTGCATAATCCAAATAGACATTTCGTATTGCAATTATTTATCTGGATACTTCAATTTTCACCTTTCGGTTTTTGATTTTTTCATTCCTTGTCTTTGCTAAAACCGAGTTTACTCGATTCCTTTTTACAGCCACGTATGAAGCGAAATCTAAAACTTCAATCAAACCTAGATCTTCTTTTAGTATCTCACCTTTTTTCATTAACAATCCTACAATATCTACTTTATTAATTTTATCCTTTTTCCCTGCCCCAAAATATAAGGTTATCCAGGGTGAGTTATCCGGTAAAATATTGGTTTTCGGCAACGGTTCAATTTCAGGCATTTCATTTAGGTACGATGGCAATTCACCATCAGAAAGAATTAGATAGGCAGTTCCACTGGCGTTCATCCTTGCTGTTCGGCCGTTTCGGTGCAGAAAAGATTCCTGGGTATAAGGGATTTGATAATGTACCACGTTTTCTATTTCCGGAACGTCCAATCCCCGTGATGCCAGATCGGTAGTAATTAAAATCCGATAGCTCCCATTTCTAAATTTTAATAACGCTAGTTCGCGTTCTTCCTGTTCCATCCCACCGTGAAAAACCCCATGCCCCAAACCGCTTTTAAGTAAAACCTGGCTTATCCTATCTACCGCGTCGCGGTGATTGCAAAAAACCAATGTAGATGCATGACCAATTTTACAGACAAGGGAAAATAGCGTTTCTAATTTATCAGCAGATGCTGAAATAATGGCTCTGAGTTTTAAATCAGGCAAAGTTTTTTCGTCGCTTAAAAAATCAATTTTTACTGGATTTTTAACTTCTGTAAACAAAGGGATTTCTTGCATTTGAGTAGCAGAGGTTAAAATTCGTTTTTTTAATGATGGGAGTGACCGGATAATAAAAGCCATATCAACTTCAAAACCAAACTCTAAAGATTTATCAAACTCATCCAATATAAGCGTGTGAATGGTTTTGAGGTTAAAGTTTTCATTTCTGATATGGTAAGCTATTCTGCCCGGAGTTCCAACTAAAACCGCTGGAAACTCAGATAAATTATTCTTTTCAACCTTTGTGGAGTGGCCACCGTAACAGCAATTAACCTTAAAGCTTGTCAGCATTGCTTTAAAAACTTTTTCTATTTGTAAAGCAAGTTCTCTGGATGGAACCAGAATTAACACTTGTATCCCTTCAGAATTAATTGTTAATTGATTTAAAACAGGGATTAGATAAGCTAAGGTTTTGCCGGATCCGGTGGGAGAAAGCAAAATCAGGTCCCTGTCAGATGCCGCATTTACAGCAGCATTTTGCATTTCATTTAAAGCCGCAATCTTTAGGCTTTCCAGTACTTTTTGTATCATCATATAACTATTAAACAAAGGTAATGGAATATTCATTTAGGTCTTACTCCACTTTGCCCGTCAAATAATTACTTAATTATTTTTATTAGTTCCTGTATCCAAATAATTACTTTTGGCGTATAAAAAGGCCATCTTTGCCGTTTAAAGCCATGGGCTGCGGCAAAAAGAATTAAAGTTGCAACCGGGAACTGATCTTAACATAACGAATCAATGAAGAATAATCTTAAATTAAACTTAAAAAACGCATTTCCAATTATCCTTGCAGCTTTATCATTAATTAATGTTTCCTGCCATTCAACAACAGAAGCTCAATCCGTTTCAGATTCTGTTAACCTAACAACTACCAAGTCTGACCAAATAGAAAGCGGTAAACCGGTAATTGCGGCATCCTCCATCAGTAACCTAAAACCAGCAAATGCTTCAGTTATTTTTGCACGCCAACAGGTTCCTGTTTTGTGTTATCACCAGATCAGAAATTGGCGTGAGAAGGATTCTAAGGGTGCCAAAGATTACATCGTTCCAATTGCCGACTTCAAAGCTCAAATCAAAATGCTTGCGGATAGTGGTTATCATACGATTTTACCTGATCAGCTTTTCAGTTATTTAAAGTTTGGAACAAAACTTCCTTCCAAACCAATTATGTTAACTTACGATGACACCGATTTGGATCAATATACAATTGCCGCCCCAGAAATGAAAAAATATGGGTTTAAAGGGGTTTTCTTTGTGATGACTGTTTCTCTGGGAAGACCAAATTACATGAGTAAAACTCAGGTTAAAAGCCTTTCTGATGATGGACACATTATCGGATCTCATACCTGGGACCATCATAACGTAAAGAAATATCAGGGTGAAGATTGGGTCACCCAAATTGAAAAGCCAACTAAAACATTAAAAGAAATTACTGGTAAAGAAATTAAATATTTTGCTTTTCCGTTTGGTTTGTGGAACCGGGAAGCAATTCCTGAATTAAAAAAACGTGGTTTTGAGGGTGCTTTTGTTCTGGCAGAAAAACGCGATGAAAACGATCCTCTTTTTACAATCAGAAGAATTATTGCCAGTGGTTACTGGACCCCGCGTACCTTGCACAATAGTTTGGTAAACAGCTTCGATGGCAAGTAACCGATTCGGATTAAAAATACTAACCTGCAACACATTTCAACTTTTAAATCGTTAAATTCACAGTTATAAACACTATCATTAAATAACAACTTAAGAAGATGAAAAAGATTTTATTATTAACCTTAATTGCTGGAATTTTTACCACTACAAATGCATTAGCTCAGCAAGACAAGAGCAAACGGCCAAGCCCACCAGCTAAAGTTTCAGAAACAATTTCTTCTGGTGCAACCATTAGCATTGATTATGGTCAGCCCTCTTTAAAAGGAAGAACTATCGGAAAGGATATTGTTCCTTACGGAGAAGTATGGCGTGCAGGCGCAAATGAAGCCACGGTGTTTGAAACTAATAAAGAAGTTAAAATTGAAGGAAAAGTTCTTCCCGCAGGTAAATACAGTTTTTATGCTATCCCTACGGCAGATAAATGGACACTTATCTTTAATAAAACATGGGAACAGTGGGGAACGGTTTACAGTCAGGATGCGGATGCTTTACGCATTGATGTTAAACCCTCTAAGTCTGCTTCAAAAACTGAGAAAATGATGTATAGTATTGCTAAAGATGGCAAGGTTTCGTTAATGTGGGGAGATACCGACGTAAATTTTAAGGTAAACTAAATGTAAATATTGAGCCTGGTGTAAAATCCGGGCTTTTTTACGATTTTTTTTTCGGTTAAATTCAGTATTTTTAAAAAAATAGAAATGCTTAAAACCAAAACCTTAATCATAAATCTACTTATTTGCCTCCTTCTATTTATTGCAGCCTGCACAAACAATAAAATTAATAATTCCCAAAAATTAGTTGATATAACTTTTATAACGCAGGACGAAAAATCAGATTCCATTTCACCCGCGGGGATAGAAGAATTACAAATAAAATCTTCAGGATCTACCATATACGGGTTTGAATACATCGCTAACGGCAGGAAACTGCATCCCACAGTAATCTTTCTACACGGGCTTCCTGGTAATGAACGAAATCTGGACCTGGCTCAAAACTTAAGACGAGCTGGTTACAATGTGGTTTTTTTTAATTATCGCGGTAGCTGGGGATCTGAAGGAACATACAGCTTTGAAAACAGTATAGAAGATGTAGACGCCGTAATTAGTTATATAACTGACTCAGTATATACTGAAAGATTTAAAGTAGATAAATCCCGCATCGCATTAGTTGGCCATAGCATGGGAGCCGGCATTGCTTTAATAAATGGTATCAATAATAAGAAAGTTAAAGCAATAGCAGGGATTTCTGTTTTTAACCCGTTTACATTATTCCAGGGTAAGAAAGCTGAAGGAAACTTGATTGGCCTAAAAGAATATATCAGTACATTGGGAATGCTTAAAACAGACCCTAATATTTTTTTACGCAATATGTTATCTAAACTGAACGATTACAATATCGAGAACTTGGTATCAAAATCTCAAAAACCCATTTTGATTATTGATGAACAAAAAAATAATATATATTTTGACCGATATGTTGAAAAGCCAAATTTTGCTTACAAAATTTGGGATACAGACCTTGCTTTTACAAATCGCCGTATAGCCTTAAGTGTCGAACTTAAAACGTGGCTGGATACCAATTTGAAATAACGCATATTTTATAATGCCTGATAATGAAATAAAGCAAATACGCTTAAATAAATTTATAAGTGAATCCGGCTTTTGTTCAAGGCGGGAAGCGGATCAACTCATCAAACAAGGCCGGGTAACTTTAAATGGGATCATACCAGATTTAGGCACGAAAGTTCTTCATGGCGACAAGGTTTTAGTTGATAATAAACTTATTACTTCAAAAAAAAAACATGTTTACATCGCTTTTAATAAACCTATTGGAGTTACGTGTACAACCGAAAGGCATATTAAAGGCAACATCATTGATTATATTAATCATCCGGAAAGAATATTTCCGATAGGAAGGCTGGATAAAGCATCGGAAGGTTTAATTTTTTTAACCAGTGACGGCGATATTGTTAATAAGATTTTGAGGTCGGAGAATAATCATGAAAAAGAATACCTGGTAACAGTTAATAAATTAATTACTGCAGATTTTATTAAAAAAATGAGTGACGGGATATTAATTCTTGATACCATAACAAAAAGATGCACCGTTAAACAAGAAAACAGTAAGCGTTTTAGAATTATTCTAACACAGGGCTTAAACCGTCAGATCAGAAGAATGTGTCAAGTATTAGATTATCAAGTTCTTAAACTTAAACGTGTACGAATAATGAAAGTCAATTTAACCGGCATTAATTCGGGCCAATGGAGATATCTAACACCGGAAGAAATTTTGATTGTAAACGAAAAGGTAGCCTATTCAGTTAAAACAGAAGAGGTATCGTTAAGCGATTATTCCGAATAATCACTCAACACTGGAAATTTCGTACGGTCTGTTATTAAATTGAAATTTTGATCCTTTAGCTTTGGTCAACAACTGGGTTCCGATTGGGGAGGCGGCCGAAACAATTAAATAATTTTGATTATCCATTTTTATTAATCCGGCGCTAATCGCGATGTAAAAAATCCCCTGATTGGTAAAAACTAAACTTCCATTTTGTACTGTATCCGTAACTTTTTCAGGATCAATTTTAGTTAACAACAATTTTAACTTTTGAGCTTCGCCTAGCTGAAGTGTTTGCCGATCAATATCCTGCTGCATCATCGCTCTTCCAGTTTCATACTTATCGCCCGCACTGCTTTTTGTATCATCGTTTGACGAATCACGGGCAGCTTTTATGGCCTCCGAAGCGGTCAAAATACGCTCATTTGCAAAATCAAGACAGAAATTGTACAGCCGGCTTTTAATATCACTCATTATTTAAAGAATTAATAAACATAATACAGGTTTATTCAACAATAACAGCTGGCAAATATGAAAAATTGCTACGAACATTTTTATACTTTCGCTTCTGATGAAGCAATTTAACATTTTTTTAGAACAAGGGTTCCTTCATATTCTTGATCTGTCCGGTTACGATCACATATTATTTCTTTTTGCTATTTGCGCTATTTACGATTTAAAAGACAAGAAACAAATTCTATGGATTATATCTTCATTTACGTTGGCCCATTCCATAAGTTTAGCGTTAAGTGCTTTAAAACTGGTTGTCGTAAACACTGATTTAGTTGAGTTCCTTATTGCATGCACTATATTATTTACCTGCTTAGAAAATCTGTTTTTTAAGCACTTTCACCGTTACCGAATAATTTTTTCTTTCTTATTTGGTTTAGTTCATGGGTTGGGATTTTCGAGGTTACTGCAAGAACTATTTATGGGTATGGATTTTAATCTGATAAACACTTTACTTCCATTCAACCTCGGTTTAGAGGCCGGGCAACTGGTTATTATTATAGTAATTTTAGGATTGATCGTTTTTATTCAAAAAATTATTAAGCTGGATAAAAAACTTATCAATTACTTAATATCAGTGCCTGCTGCAATACAGGCCTTTATTTGGATCATACATCGCTGGCCATATTAAAACATCAAACTATTTTAAACTTCTGCTCTCTTTCAAACATAATCAGCTATCAGATTGTCAAATCATTAGTGTACTTCCTTATGTACCTGAAAATCCGTACTTTCGCACCTCATTTTATAAAACATGATCACAGTTTCTAACTTGTCTCTCCGTTATGGTAAACGAACTCTTTTTGAAGAAGTTAATTTAAAATTTAATCAGGGCAATTGCTATGGTATAATTGGTGCCAACGGTGCGGGTAAGTCTACCTTTTTAAAAATCCTCTCTAAAGAAATTGATCCCTCAAGCGGTTCAGTTTCCTTTACGCCAGGCGAAAGAATGGCCGTGCTAACTCAGAACCACTATGCATTTGACAAATTTCCGGTTGTTGAAGCTGTAATGATGGGTCACAAAGAACTTTATTCTATAATGAAGGAAAAAGATGCTTTGTATGCAAAGGAGGATTTTACTGAAAAAGATGGTGACCGTGCCGGCGAACTGGAAAACATTTTTGCTGAGATGGATGGATGGAATGCTGAAAATGAAGCCGCTACCATGCTAAGTAACCTTGGAATAAAAGAAGAGCAGCACCATAAATTACTTGAAGAGCTAGACGGCAACGAAAAAGTAAGAGTCTTACTTGCCCAAGCTTTATTCGGGAAGCCAGATATTCTTCTGCTGGACGAGCCAACAAATGATTTGGACATTCAAACTATTGGATGGCTTGAGAATTTTTTGGCTAGTTATGAAGGAATTATTTTGGTTGTTTCTCACGACAGACATTTTTTGGATACCGTATGTACTCATGTTGTGGATATTGACTTCAGCAAAATGAGCATTTATACGGGCAATTATACATTTTGGTATGAATCAAGCCAGCTAGCCTCCAGACAACGATCTGATCAGAATAAGAAAACAGACGAACGTATAAAGGAACTTCAGGAGTTTATACGTCGATTTTCAGCTAACGCATCTAAATCAAAGCAAGCTACAAGTCGTAAAAAAGCACTGGATAAAATTAATATTGAAGAAATTAAACCTTCAAATCGCAAGTATCCTGCAATAATATTTAATCACAACGGGCGTGAAGCCGGTGACCAGATACTACAGGTAGAGAAACTGAAAAAAGAACTTAACGGCGAAATTTTATTCTCCGGAATTAACCTAATGGTTAACAAAGGTGATAAGATTGCAATACTTGCCGAAAACAGCTTAGCTACGTCGGCATTTTATGATGTTCTTTCAGGTAGAGATAAAGATTATAAAGGTTCTTTTAAATGGGGAGTAACTATAAATGTAGCCGATATCCCGAACGACAATTCAGATTATTTTGATGGCAAGAATGAAAACCTGATCGATTGGTTACGAGAGTATTCTGAAGGCGATAAAGATGAGCAGTTTGTACGCAGCTTTTTAGGGCGAATGTTATTTTCCGGAGAAGAAGTGCTGAAAAAATCTTCGGTTCTTTCAGGCGGTGAAAAAATGCGCTGTATGTTTTCAAGAATGATGTTGCAGCAAGCTAACCTATTAATGTTTGATGAACCAACTAACCACTTAGATTTGGAATCTATAACTGCATTAAACAATGGAATGAAAGATTTTAAAGGTGTTATTCTTTTTACTTCACGTGATCATGAGTTAACTGAAACTGTAGCTAACCGTATTGTTGAATTAACGCCCGGTGGCATTATAGATAAATTGATGACTTATGACGAATACATGAACAGTGAAATTGTTAAACAACAACGGGAAGAACTGTATCTAATGGCTTAAAAATTTAATTTTGTGAAAAGCTGCTAACCCATTAGCAGCTTTTGCATTTCTAAAACCTGAGTTTTAAATTGTTAGTATTTGTCAATGTCCCGCATCACCTTCAATGCCATGTGCGTGTCCGTGGGACAGTTCATCCGGTGAAGCTTCCCGTACCTGAACAATCTTACCTACAAAATGTAAGTCCTGCCCCGCCATCGGATGATTCAGATCAACAGTTACAGCATTGTCTTTAATGGAAGCAACCCTTGCGTTAAAATGGTTGCCATCGTTATCCTGTAAAGGAATAAAAGAATTTATCTGCGGATGGCCCACGTCTTTAAACATTTCCAGGGGTAGCTCTGCACTGGCATCCTCATCTTTGTTACCATAAGCTTCCTCTGCCATTAAGTGAAAATCATACGAATCACCTGGCTCAAAGCCGGACAAATTTTCTTCAAATTTAGGCAACATCATACCTGTACCGTATAAAAAAATAAGCGGATTACTTTCGTCTGCTTTTTCTAAAAAAATTTCTTCGTCATTTGTTTTCTTATACAAATCATACGTTAGAGCAACTACAGTATTTTGTTTAATTTTCATTTTCTATAATTCAGTTTTAAATAAATCACGCTGATCATCATTCTTCAGTAAACCTGAGTATGGTAAACTATTAGCTTCTAATGCTCAATAAACATGATTTCGCAGATTCTGTTTTAACATTTATAATTCAGGTGATCAGGCTATAGCTTGGAAATTTTTATAGATTTATTCATCATGCGCATAACACATATTGATATATTTAGATTTAGTATTCCAATGCAACCTTTTGCAATCGCAACAGGAACCATGGATTTTGCCCAAAATATTTATTTACGTGTGCACACAGATGTCGGGTATTACGGCGTTGGCGAGTGTTCTGCTTTCCCGATGATTGTAGGCGAAACTCAGGAAACCTGTCTTGCTATGGCTAAAGATTTTGCGTCAATTTGGTTAAATAAAAATCCACTTCAAATTGTTGAGAGAATGGCCGATCTGCACAATTTTACAGCAGGAAATTCGACTATAAAAAGTGCTTTTGATATGGCTCTTTATGATATTTCAGCTAAACACGCGGGTCAACCACTATATCAGTATTTGGGAGGCCAAAAGAAAGAGATTGAAACTGATATAACTATTGGAATTGGAACAGTTGATGAAATGGTTCAAACCGCTCTAAATCTTACCAAACAGGGAGCCAATGTAATTAAAGTTAAACTGGGAAAGAATTACCTGGAAGATGTGATTAGGATAGAAAGTATTCGTGATGCGGTTGGATCAAGAATATTGTTAAGAATTGATGCCAATCAGGGATGGACATTTGAAGAAGCGTTGAAAGCCTTAACGGCCATGGGCGATCTGAATATTCAATTTTGTGAACAGCCAATGAGAACTTGGTTTGACGACAAATTGCCGAAATTAATTAAGCTCTCGCCGGTTAAAATTATGGTTGATGAAAGTTGCTATAACCACCATGATGCCAGAAGGTTAATTAAATCTAGGTCATGCGATTATATAAACATAAAATTTGCAAAATCGGGTGGAATACTTGAGGCACTAAAAATTTATCAAATGGCAGAAAAAGCAGGGATTTCATGTATGATGGGCGGAATGCTTGAAAGCCGTATCGCATTAAGTGCCAAACTTCATTTTGTGTATTCTTGCCCAAACATCCGGTTTTTTGATATGGATACCTGCATGCTTGGCCATTTATATGACCCATGTAAAGGCGGCGTACAGTTCAACGGGTATCATTTGTCTATTGATGATACTCCCGGCATTGGAGCTGACGCGGATGAAAACTTTCTTAAAAATTGCGAAAGCTGGACGATATAATGACCTAACTGCTCATTATATTATCTTTAATTCGCTTTAACTTTTACTTAGTTCGGCAAAATACTTGTGGAACAATGGAATGGTTTCAATGCCCTTATAAAAGTTAGCAACATCATATTTTTCATTTGGGGAGTGAAGATTATCACTATCCAGTCCAAATCCCATTAAAACAGTCTTAATACCTAATTCTTTTTCAAATAAAGCTACAATTGGAATACTCCCTCCTCCTCTTGTTGGTATCGGATCTTTACCAAAAGATTCTAAAATAGCTTTTTGAGCCGCTTTATATGCCAAGCTGTTGGTGGGTGTAACAACCGGCTCACCTCCATGGTGAGGGGTTATTTTTATAGAGACATTTTTTGGTGCGATGCTTTGAATGTAATCAGTGAATAGCTTTGTGATTTTATCAGATTGCTGGTTGGGTACTAACCGCATACTAATTTTCGCACTTGCTTTTGAAGGCAGTACCGTTTTAGCACCTTCACCAATATAACCACCCCATATTCCGTTTACTTCTAAGGTTGGCCGTGTGCCTGTCCTTTCAAGAGTAGTATATCCTTTTTCGCCCCAAAGTTCTTTCACTCCAAGATCATCTTTGTAATCTTGCTCATCGTACGGAGCTTTATTCAATTCATCACGCTCTGACTGTGAGAGTGCAAGCACATCATCATAAAAACCGGGAATTTTAATATGATTGTTATCATCATGTAATGAAGCGATTAGTCGGGCCAGGATAGTAGCAGGATTGGCTACGGCTCCGCCATAAACGCCGGAATGAAGATCGCGGTTTGGTCCGGTAACCTCAATTTCTAAATAAGATAGCCCTCTTAATCCTGTTTCCAGGGAAGGGTGTTCTAAACTGATCATAGAGGTATCAGAAATCAGGACTACATCAGCTTGCAGACGCTCAACATTTTCTTGCACAAAAATTCCGAGGTTATTAGAGCCCACTTCTTCCTCGCCTTCTATCATAAACTTAACGTTGCACGCCAAAGTGCCGGTTTTCATCATCAACTCAAAGGCTTTTACGTGCATGTAAAACTGGCCTTTGTCATCACAGGCACCACGGGCAAAAATTTTACCATCACGGATGGTTGGTTCAAAAGGCGGGGTGTTCCATAATTCTAAGGGATCCGGAGGTTGAACATCATAATGCCCATAGACAAGAATAGTTGGCCTGGACGCATCGATTATTTTTTGACCATAGACAATCGGATACCCTGCGGTTTGACAAACCTCAACATTTTCAGCACCTGCCTCTTTCAGCTTTTTAGCTACAAAATCTGCAGTTAACAGCATGTCGGACTTATACTTAGGATCAGCGCTTACGGAAGGGAATCTTAATAACTCGAACAATTCTTCTAAAAAGCGTTGCTTGTTAGAATCTACATATTCTTTAATCTCTCGCATCTTTCAATGATTTGA
>JACMND010000199.1 GCA_014378705.1 Pedobacter sp.
AACGGTACTGCACCCTATTCTTACAGCATTGACGGAACAACTTTCCAGACAAGCGGGACCTTTACTGCACTGCCTGCCGGAAGCTACACCTTTACCCTGAAAGATGCCAACGGTTGTACCGTTACACAAAACGTAAGCATTACTCAACCCAGTCAATTAAAAGGAAATATTACTGCTGTAAATACAAGTTGCAAAAACACATCCGACGGGAAAATAATTGTAGAAGTAACTGGTGGGACTTTACCATATTCTTACGTTTGGAATAACGATCCCACCTTAAACACAAACACCTTAGAGAAAATTGTTTCCGGAACATATCAAATTACGGTTACCGATGCTTTGGGTTGCTTTATTAAATTGGAAGGCATTGTGTATGGAACTAATTGTATTCCTCTGCCTGTTGATGATGTTTTTACAGGAACCGAAGACATACCAGTTAGTGGTTCGGTTGGTTTAAATGATTTAGATTCTGATGGTGATCCGCTGACTTACACCATAATTACCCAACCTGCCAATGGTACTATCATATTTAATACTGACGGATCATTTATTTTTACCCCTGCATCCGGCTGGAATGGTTCTACAAGTTTTGAATATGAAGTTTGTGATCCCCAGGGATTATGTACGAAAGCAACAGCTACAATTACAATAGTTCCAGTAAATCATCCTCCGATAGCCATTGATGATCGTTTTACTATCCCGCAAGGAGAAACTTTAAACGAAAGAGTTTATGTTAATGATTCAGATCCTGACAATGATATGCTGGCATTTACACAGGTTACGCAACCTAAATATGGGAAACTGACCTTTAACTCAGATGGTACTTTTGTGTATGTTCCTAATTCGGATTATAACGGGAATGATGAGTTTATTTATACAGCTTGTGATCCTTCCGGTGCTTGTGATGAGGCAAAAGTTACACTCAGTATTCGGCCGTTTGTAGTTGTAAATTTAACACCGGCGTTTCAGAAAGTAGCTGAAGGGAATAAAGTATCTGTTACCGCAGTGCTCACAATGCCTTTAAATGTAGATTTTGAAATAACTTTAGGCTATAGCGGTGATGCCCTGGAAGGAAAAGACTATAAATTATTTGAACAATATGTGACACTTAAATTCCCTGCGGGTAAAACCACCGCCACCGGGTTTATAGTTATCGGATCGCTAATTGATAATGTTAAAGAAAAAGAAGAGCATGTTCTGATTTCAATTACCGGGGTTAATTCAACTGAGGTGAGAATAGGGACTGGCGCTGATGTTACAATTTTAGATGTATATCCTCCCGCAAAAGAAATCAGCGGAACGGATGAAAATCCGGCAATTAAACCAGATCCGCTATTCTCACCAAACGGAGACGGACAAGGAAATGATTATTTTGTGATTAAAAATATTACGGATTTTCCTGATAATGAGGTTATTATTTTTAACCGTTGGGGAAATGAAGTTTACCGGGTTAAAGGTTATGATAATGCAAATAGATCTTTTGCAGGATCTGCCAACACCGGAATACTCTTAAATATTCACAAGGATCTTCCAGAAGGTGTTTATTTCTATGTGATTTATACCATTGATGCAGAAAAAATTAAAAGACTTAATAAAGGTTATTTGATTTTAAAGCGTTAACAAAATAAGTCTGATTCCCATTTCTATCTAAGTAACCTTAGTTCTGTTGATTTCGTAAACAGATTAAACGCCACATTCTATACTGGGTATTTTATTTTAAATGAGATCAAAAGGGTTTTTATCATTTGCATTTATGTGCATTCTGGGATTTCCATCTCTGGCGCAGCAAAAAGCGATGTATACCCAATACATGTTTAACGCAATGGCTATTAATCCGGCTTACATAGCAGTGGATGAACAATTGGCGGTTACTATGTTATCCCGGCATCAGTGGGTAGGCTTTACAGGTGCGCCAAATACACAAACGCTTTCTGTCCACACACCTGTAAAGCAGTCAAATACATTTGTAGGCGCTCAAATATTAAGAGATCAAATTGGAGAAGTAATTACTGAAACTGGTGGTTATCTAACCTTAACGCAGCGGGTTTCCGTCGGACTCAAAACGTATCTTTCCTTAGGAATAAATGGTGGTTTGAGCAGTTTTAAAGCAAATTATTCTGAACGTTATGAAGACAGCCCGGGTTCTGTAAATGATCCGCTTTTTAAAAACGAAAGCAGCATGAGAGGTAATTTTGGAATGGGTGTGATGTTGTTTTCCGATAAATATTATATAGGAATTTCTTCGCCACATTTTTTTTATTCAAATTTATCCCAACCTGCTAATTCAACACAACAACGGCCGCATTACATGTTGCAGGCCGGATATCTTAAGAAGATTAATGATAACTTAAAGTTCAAGCCAAACTTTCTAATTAAGTATGTAAATGGAGCACCAACCCAGTTTGACATTAATGCCAACTTGCTTATAAATGAAACTCTTTGGATTGGAACCTCTTACAGATCACTGGATTCATTTAGTGCCCTGGCTTCCCTATTTTTAAATAAAGACATTCAATTTGGCTATTCATACGATGTGGCTCACACCGCCCTATCAAAGGTTCAAAAAGGATCTCACGAGGTAATGCTGCAATTTAGATTGGGTGTAAAGGGCCGCAACCAGCCCAGATGTTATTTTTAACAAACTACAAAAAACTTTAAAAAACAAAAAATCCCGGAAGATGATCATCTTACCGGGATTAAACACTAACTCAAAATTTAATTAGGCATTACAACGGTATCAATCACGTGTATTACTCCATTTTTTTGAAATACATCAGCAATAGTAACTGTTGAGATACCTCCTTTTTCATCCGTTAAGATTAAACTTTTTCCTTTCATACTGGCTGTTAATTTACCACCGCTTACAGTTGTAAATTCTGCTTTGCCGTTACCTGCCTTAATTGCTTTTGCTATATCAGCAGCACTATGGCGACCTGCAACGACGTGATAAGTAAGAATTTTTGTTAAGGTTTCTTTGTTTTCAGGCTTAACCAGTTCAGCCACTGTTCCGGCAGGAAGTTTGTCAAATGCTGCATTTGTTGGTGCAAAAACTGTAAATGGTCCGGCGGACTTTAAAGTTTCAACCAAGCCTGCTGCCTGAACTGCTGCCACCAATGTTGTATGATCTTTAGAATTTACCGCATTGTCAATAATGTCTTTTGTAGGATACATCTCTGCACCACCTACCATTTTATTTTTTTGTGCAAAAGTTTGTGTGCTAATTACAGAAGCTGCTAATGTAATTGCTAGGATTAAGATTTTTTTCATTTGATTTTTTGTGATTTATATTATCTGATCACAATTACGGCAACAAAGCAGGCTTGGATTTTTTAAAGAAAAATATTTGTAGAAAACAGGCAAGAAAGAGAAATGCTTTTTACTAAATACGCTGTTTTATCTATTCAACAAATAGTTCTGAAGCGATGTGATCGGCATAGAGTTTACCGTTGGTTGTAAGTGTTATCATATCTCCTTTTTGTTCAATCCAATTGTTTTCAAAAAATTTTAACGAAACATTTAAAAGATCTGTAACATAGTCCTGGTCATACTGCGATTTAATTTTTTGGAGATCCATTCCTTTGGCAGTTCTCAAAGAAGTCATAATATATTCATTAACACGGTTAGCTTCCGTAAGAATTTCAACCTCAAAAGGAATGACTCCTGTGCCAATAGAATTTATGTATGTTTTATTATTCGCAATATTCCACTGCCTGATGTTTTCCTTAAATGAATGAGCTGAAGGCCCGATTCCCAAATATGATTTCCCACTCCAATAATTAGAATTATGCCTTGAATACCGGCCTGGTTTAGCAAAATTAGAAATTTCATAATGTTCAAATCCTTCTGCTTCCAGGTTTCGCATTAAACTAAGAAACTGCTCAGCACTTTGAGATTCATTCATGGGTGGTTGCCTGCCTTTATTAATAAAAGAAGCCAGAGCTGTAGCGGGTTCAACCGTCATGCAGTATGCAGAAATATGTGGCACAGAAAAACTTACTGCCTTAAAAATATTGCTTATCCACTTTTCATCACTTAACAAAGGATAACCATAAATTAAATCTATCGTAAGGTTTTCATATCCGGCATCCTGAATTCTCTTAACGGCACTTTCCGCCTCTTTTGAGTTGTGCGACCGGTTCATCCAAAAAAGGTCTTCTTCATAAAAAGATTGTATACCAATACTAAACCGGTTAATTAATGTTTGTCTTAGCTCGTTTACTTTTTGTGGATTGAGATCATCCGGATTAGCTTCAAGGGTAATTTCAGGATTTGCGGTAACCTCAAAAAGTTCATATATCAGATTAAGAATTGCTTTTATTTCATCTGCCGAGAGCAATGAGGGAGTACCCCCGCCAAAGTAAATTGTTTCTATGGTTTCATTGTTTAAATAATGCTTCTGGAGTTTAAGCTCGGAAAGTATAGCGAGAACCATTTCATCCTTGTACTGGCTGGAAGTACTAAAGTGAAAATCGCAATAATGACATGCTTTTTTACAAAATGGGATGTGCAAATAGATTCCGGCCATTGGGCAAAATTAAAATTTAATTCCTTTGTATATCTCTCAGCATTTAAAAACCATAACAACTCATGAAGTGATGCGTAAAATGATGTAAATTTGACTTTTAGAATGGTATAGGACTACGGGCAGCAAATAAAATATGGCTAAGAAAGTTATCGGGTTACTATGTATTTTGCTTTTGATAGCTTGCATAGTGCGGGCTCAATCCGAGGCATCTTCTCCAAATATCCAGATCCCGGCACCCAATCCTTCCAAAATCAGGGCTGAAATTGATTCTGCGGAACTCAAATTTAAGCTTTCTATAGAAGATTCGTTAATAACGGCAGATTCTCTTTCAATGCTTTGGATTAAAGCCGGGAACCCAAATCGTCCAAACCGGTTTGTTGACAGTTTAATCAATCTTTACAAGGTAGAAAAATTTGATTTTCAAACCTGGGCTAAAAAATTTCCCAAAAAAAGTGGCATATCTAATAAAGGAGAAGCCCGGATTATGGGAGAAAGGTGGGTAATAATTACAATTTTATGTATTATTCTCTTTTTCGCGATTTTAAAAAATGCATTTTCAAAAGAATTGTCATTGATTATTGAATCAATGTTTAACAACCGAACATTAAATCAGATTAGTAGAGAGGATAATCTTTTTAGCACCTGGCCATTTTTATTTTTATACGTTTTATTTGGCTTCACCATCGGTATGTTCTTATATCTCTGTGGCCAATATTTAAATTTGCAAATAAATTATAAAGGTTTTGAATGGTTTTTAATTCTTTCACTGGTCATTCTAGGGCTTTTTACACTTAAGATTGTTGTTCTCCGTGTACTAGGCTTTTTTTTCGGAGTGCAGAAGCTAGTAAAGGAATATGTTACACTGTTATATTTAAGCTATTTTAGTATAGCACTTATCTTCTTACCCCTGGTAATCGCATTTAGTCTTACGCCCGCAAGTTATGCAGGGATTTATGCATACATCGCTATTTTTTTTGTTGTTGGAATACTCAGTGTACAGTTTATCAGGCTGGGAAGAAACATTCTTTCTACGTATCATTTTTCAAAAATCTATTTATTTATATACCTTTGTGCCCTCGAAATTTGCCCACTACTAATTCTATTTAAAGCACTCAGGTATTAAGCCGTCAAACTATGCAAGCTACACAGGAAGTGAGAAACAAGAAAGTTAAAAGCATACTCATTACCCTTCCAAAACCCGAAACAGATAAATCTCCGTATTTTGAACTGGCAAAAAAGTATAACCTGAAAATAGATTTTAGATCCTTTATTCATGTCGAAGGCGTTTCAGCCAAAGAGTTTAGAAAAGAAAAAATTAATTTTGCAGATATCACTGCAATTATCTTTACCAGCCGCAACGCTGTAGATCATTTCTATCGGGTTTGCGAAGAGATGCGCTATGAAGTTCCTGCAGAGATGAAATATTTTTGTATTTCAGAAACTATAGCCCTTTATCTTCAAAAATACATTCAGTATAGAAAGCGTAAAATATTTTTTGGTAAGCAAACAGCCGCAGATCTGGCTGAAGTTTTAAAAAAACACACAACGGAAAAATATTTATACCCATGCTCAGATGTAGCTGCAGAAGAAACCCAAAAATTTCTTACGGTTAATGGTTACGATTTTAAGCCCGCTGTATTATTCCGGACGGTTTGCAGTGATCTCTCCGATCTGGCAGAAGTTTTTTATGATGTAATCGCTTTTTTCAGCCCATCAAGTATCCATTCCTTGTTTATAAACTTCCCTGGTTTTGTTCAGAATGAAACCAGAATCGCAGCTTTTGGTGCCAACACGCATAAAGCTGTTTTAGAACATAATCTAATTTTGAATATTCCCGCTCCTACTCCAGTGGCCCCCAGTATGACAATGGCCATTGAGCAATATATTAAACAAGTAAACAAATAATATTTTAAAAGATTATTAAAACCCTGTTTAAAGAGCAATTAAAGAACATTCTGCTATTTTATTGTAATTTATTGGAAACATTTATAGGTTCTGCACGTAAAGCAAAAATAATTTAAAGCTAATAGAATACTATAACCATCGTAGCGTTTTATATCGTCCAGAATTTAGCCTGAAGATATATTATTCTATAATTTGTCTAAAACGCGTTTAAGCCTTAGTGAGGTAATCTTTTTATGCGTTTAACATGTAATTTGTATATATTCGGTTTAACTTTAAGAGAGGTAAAAATTTGTGAACTGAGAATGAAATTTTGAAGTTCAGTACCAGAATTACCGAAATGAATATAAAAATTAAGAATATTACAGCTTTGAGTAACGATATAAACACAATGGCTTCATCGCCAATTAAAACAATTTATGCTAATGAAAACTATTTACTTTAGCGCTTTTATAGCTTTTGCCTTATTGGCAAGCAGTTGTGGCAAAGGTGGGGCTAACGGGGAACTGATTGGTGTTGCAAACAAAAAGTTCAGGAATAATGAAGTTCCCTATGGTATGGTGTACGTTCCCGCCGGAACTTTTATAATGGGCCAGACAGATCAGGATATTACTTTCGCTCAAATATCCCAGAACAAGCAGGTTACTATTCAGGCTTTTTACATGGACGAAACCGAAATTACAAATAGCGAATATCGTCAGTTTGTAAATTGGGTTCGTGATTCTATAGCAGTAACTACGTATCTACAGGACGATAAATTTTTTATCACGCCAAAAGGTAAAGACAATACAGCCAGTGCAGGTAAAAAATATATTGACTGGAAAAAAGTTGGCAATGGCTCTAGTATATGGAGCAATAAAAAGAATGCCGCAAACGCCAGTAAGCTTGAAGCGATGTATTACCAGGGTGAGGACCGTGTTTTTGATCGCAACGAACTTGATGTACGTCTCCTTAAATACAATTTTGCCATCATGAAATTGCGTGAAGCATCAAACTTCCGTAATGATAAAACCAAAAAGCGGTCTGACTTTATCTTACGGGATACCGTAGCTATTTATCCGGATACGTTAACATGGCTTTCTGATTTCGCTTATGCGCAAAATGAGCCGATGACACAAGGTTACTTTTCACATCCAGCATTCGCTAATTATCCGGTTGTGGGTGTAAGCTGGAGACAAGCACGTGCTTTTACCGTATGGCGTACACGTTTTAACGAAACGTATAAGCAAAGCCGGGGCATACCATTGCGTGCAGAATATGCGTTGCCTACTGAAGCGGAATTTGAATATGCTGCCCGGGGAGGCCGGATAGGCACCAGTTATCCATGGGGCGGACCATACATACGCAATGCAAAAGGTTGCTTAATGGCAAACTTTAAGCCCGGACGTGGTAACTATATTGAT
>JACMND010000200.1 GCA_014378705.1 Pedobacter sp.
CTAAATACTTTAGGCAGGTTGCGGATAAACTTTTTGTTGTTGATGATTAAAACAGAGCGGTAGGTTTTTCCCTTTTCAGGCGTAAAATCAAATTCACCCATACCGTATTTGTAAGGCTGAAACCTTAATACCGTGTCATTATCCTGGTTAATAACGCTTCCGCGGATACTGAGTTCCCTGCTATCAGTTGCGGTAACTTTAAAAGCAACCTTGCTATTCAAATCTGTAACCAGATTTCCTCCTTCCGGAAAGAACTGTATATCCGGAGCGAAAGTATTTTCAGATGCGGTATATGGTAACTTCCTGCTTGAATTAACCACACTAATAAATTCTTCAAAATAATATTCCGGACTGTAATTTTTCATCCAGTTGGTATACGCCCGAATCTTATAATTACCAGAGCTTAATGAAGCAGGTAAAACGAAAGATCCGTTGCCAAGGCCATTTTTAACTGAAATTTTAGCCTGTAAAACCGGGTTTTGGGTTGAATCAAGAATCTCCACGTATAGCACCTTGCTGAGGTCGGCGGGCTTGTGGAAACTTCCGTCAACCACATAAGCCTTAAACCATAAAATATCTCCCGCAAGGAAAAAGCTTTTATCAATGTGCAAATACACTTTTTCCTGAAATGCTTTTTTCGCAAAAAGATTAAATTTTGTTTTAACAGAATCTAAAGCCGTGCTTTGCGCCCGGCTATTCACATTGGCCAATAACATGAAGCATGTTAAAAACAGCATGAACCTGGATGGGTTGTAAAATGCAGATACTTTCATTTAATTTTCTGAAACCATGTTTAAAATCATTACGGCCAAAACACCGGTTTTTCTAATGTACCTCCCTTTAAACGGCAGTCAACACAATTATTGAAAGTATAAAAATAGCCAATGATACCTCTTCCGGGAATGGAATTTGCACGGATAACCAGGTACTCACCGGATGAGAAAAGGTCAATTACCCTTTGGTCAAAAGTTTTTTCCGGATCTACCTTAATTTCTCTTTCAAAACAGGCTTCAACAGGTGGAGGGCCAACATAAATTGGCGACGTTATTGGAAGATTTCTACTTTCTACATACAGGCGTTTAGTGGTTACCGTTGACGCACCCATGTAGCCAATTACGGGTTCGTCAGGGTTCGTTAAACACTGTATATTCCCGCTGGCGATGGATGGCTGCGGATCAAAAATGGTTCCGAGTTCTTCTGTGTTCTTTTTTAAGTTCAACCAATATTGGTAAGCTTCCTGATCCATTGCGAACTGCCTTAACAGAATACTGTACCCAAACCTGAGTTTACCTGATGAGGCCGGGATAAAAGATACCGGGTTATCAGTAATTACGTTTGATGACAACTTAACAGAAGATCCCAGGAAAATTTCATTGGACACGTCTGTTTTAAAACACCGGAATATCGGGTCTGTATAAATTGGTTCCAAGCCCTGATTTTTATATTGAACAAACGTGCTGTAAAGAGCGGTATATATGTAGGTTTCCTCATAATCCCATCGGTAATACTTATTTACATCATCATGCGTGTTGGCATAAAACTGAACCCCGTTGTTTCGAACCTTGTAACTGATACTATCAATTTCCGGGGTTTTTAATGCTGAAACAAAATTTGATACATATTCTGATGCGGATGCAGTTTTAATTCTAAGGCGGTACTTTCTGTCTGGGTTCAAACCCAAAGCCGGAAGCGTATAATTTCCGTCAACTAATTCGGAGAGTGGAAAACTACTATTTTGATCATCTTCAACCATTAAAACAGCATTTGATTCTGGAAACGACCGGCTTGAATCCTTCAGCTTGGTGCTTCGGGATAAGCGTATGTTGGTTGCCGCGTTTAAGTTAATAAAACCTTCAACCACAAGGTAGTTTGGTGCGTTTGCTATTGCCGGCGGATCATAAGCTTCTTTGCAGGTGATGACGAACAGTAAAATACTGAAAACAAAACTCAGTTTAAAAATTTTTATCATACTATTTAGAATATTCCGGATAAAACTGCCATCGTAAATTATTTAGAACCTGATATTAAAATTAACAAAGGGCAATGCAGAAGCGAAGATCGATAACTGATATCCGTTAATTGCTCCTTTTTCTGAAGCAAAAAAGGTAGAATACGCATTTTTACGGCCTGTTAAATTATACACTCCAAATGTCCATGAATTGTGGGTTAGCTGCCGAACTTTATGATTGCCATCTATATTTATTGAAAAGTCTGTTCTGAAATAGTCAGAAATCCTGAAAGCATTTCTGTCTGAATATAAAACCCTTGGCGACCCGGCATAATCATATTTAGCAATAGGCAAGGTTATTGGCCTTCCGGTACTATAAAGCGCATTAAAAGAAAAACTAAATCGGTGCGAAAAGCGGTAATTGCTGGTCAGGTTTAAATCATGCGGCTTATCGTAATTAGCGGGATAAAAACTTCCTTTATTAATCAAAGTTCCTATCTGCGGATCATCCATTTTAAGCAGCGTACGGGAGTACGTATAACTAAGCCAGCCATTCAATTTTCCTGCTGATTTCTTGATCAGTAACTCAACTCCATATGCTTTTCCTTTCGTATTCAGCACATCGGTTTCTATATCAGGGTTCATCACCAGGGATGCACCGCTTTTATAATCTAAAAAATCTTTCATTCGCTTATAATACACTTCAACGGAAGTTTCAAAGGTGTTTGATTTAAAGTTTTTGTATAAGCCAAGCGATACCTGATCACCATTTTGAGGCCTGATGTTAGGGTCACTTAGTTTCCAGATATCTGTTGGAGCGATTGAAGTGGTGTTTGATAAAAGATGGATATATTGGCGCAGGGTATTGTAACCAGCCTTTATCGAAATATCATCACTAAGAGAATACCGTCCGGATAACCGGAACTCCGGCCCCTGGTAGGTTTTAATAAAATCACCGCTATTGTAAATTTGAGTGCCTGTTCTGCTCGATTCTTCTTTCGGAACCCCCTTCGCATAAGAACTAACCCGCTGTGGCCCGAGATAATTATATAAAGAATACCGGATCCCGTAATTCAGAGATAGTTTAGGATTTACTTCAAAACGATCTGAAATATAAACCGCACTTTCCAGTGCCTGCTCCGCATTCAATTTGTCCGGCTCTACAAGCGAAGCGTCTGTTAACGGTTGAAAACTTCCCGGGTTAAATTTATAATATATGGAACTAAAGCCCAGGTCTAAAGAATGTTTGGTGTTTAAGTACCAGGTAAAATCAGATTTGAAGTTTGACTGGTTAACGTTAAAATCTAACTTGTAAGCGGTTTGAGGAATTTCGTTCCCGGAGATATTGTAACCGTAGTAATCCTGGCCCGCAGTAAACACTGCATTTAGTTTATTGTTAAAAACGTGCCGCCACTTAAGCGAAGCGTTTTTATTTTTGTAAGCGTAGGCTGAAGTATCTTTATCCAGACTAAACTGATCATTACTTAAATAAGTGGTTAAAAATATCGTGTTCTTCTCATTAATTATGTGGTTAATCCCAAGGTTTAGATCATAAAAAGAAGCTCTGCTATTGTTGTATTGTTTCGGCAGCAAGTCAAGTAACCAATTAGAATAGGTGGTGCGTCCGCCAATGATAATGGATGTACGATCTTTAATTAGCGGTCCTTCAATATTTAACCGGCTGGTAAGTAAACCAATTCCGGCGGAACCGGAAAACTTCTTTTTATTTCCTTCTCTGGTACTTATATCCAAAACTGAAGAAAGACGGCCACCATATTTTGATGGAATACTGCTTTTGTAAAGTGTAATATCCTTTACAACTTCCGGGTTAAACGCAGAGAAAAACCCGAAAAAGTGGGCAGGATTGTAAATGGTTGCGTCATTAAAAAGTATCAGGTTTTGATCTGTTGAACCACC
>JACMND010000201.1 GCA_014378705.1 Pedobacter sp.
ATAATATTATGGGCAATGAGAACCTGGGCGCGGGTGTAGGGTGGAATTTTCCCGATGACATTATTTTGGTCACTACTAAGCGATATGCCGGAACAATGAAGAATGAGCCTCTAGTATATAAAATATTTCAGATGAACCTGCGAGGGTAGTTCACTCAGTCAAAACTTACAGAAAAGGAGACTTTTGGTATTGAAAATTATATTGTTTCGGATTCCCCCGCAGGGTTTATAACCTATCCTATCGTTGGTTTTAATAGAGCTTCTGAGGTTTATAAGACCTCAACTGCTTCTTCGTTTGCTCAAATGCAGGATAATAGAAAAACAGTATACTGGAATGCCAATATTTTAACAGGAGCGGATGGCAAAACTACAAATATTTATTTCAATGCCTTACCTAAAGGCCGTTACCGCATCGTAATCGAAGGTTGGAGTGAGAATGGCAGTCTGCTGCATAGTGCATATAGTTACATGAATAAGTAAGGGGGTTTCCTTTATACCATCAACCCGACCAAATGGACTGCGGGCCAACATGGCTGCGGATAGTGGCTAAACATTTCAGTTGCAATTACAGCTTGCAGCGCTTATGCTTTTTAAGCAGTATTGGCCGATACTATGCAAAATGATTTATATAACTCGCTTTGCATTTTAAGATAACGTGTTTATTGCAAAAGTAAGCTCTTAAAAATTTAAAAATAATGGGCCCGATTTTAAAATTGTTTTGATTGACGGGATGTTAGCCTTCGGGAGATAATGCCTCAGAAAATTTTTGGTTAAAACGATTTGTTGGGTTTTCTCATGTAACAGATAATCCCCAATCTGATAAACCAAAAGTGACAGCCTGTCATTTTAGTTTCTTATTCCTCTGCCTTAAATAACGTCAACTTCTGTCAGTCCATGCCGAAATCCACTTGGCACAAGCCTTGTTAACACTATTTAAACTGGATTAATTTTTAAACTTTAGAATATATTAACATGTCAAAAATCATTGGTATTGACTTAGGAACAACCAACTCTTGCGTAGCTGTAATGGAAGGTAACGAGCCGGTTGTTATCGCAAACAGCGAAGGTAAGCGCACAACCCCGTCTATTGTAGCATTCGTGGAAGGCGGTGAACGCAAAGTGGGTGATCCTGCAAAACGTCAAGCGATTACTAATCCAACAAAAACGATTTCATCCATCAAACGCTTCATGGGTAACAACTTTAATGAAGTGACTAAAGAAATGGAACGTGTACCATATAAAGTTATAAAAGGCGACAACAATACACCCCGAGTGGATATTGATGGCCGCATGTATACCCCGCAGGAGTTATCCGCGATGATTTTGCAGAAAATGAAAAAAACTGCTGAAGATTTTTTAGGCCATGAAGTGAATGAAGCTGTAATTACTGTTCCGGCTTATTTTAATGATGCACAACGCCAGGCGACTAAAGAAGCAGGTGAGATTGCAGGTTTAAAAGTTAGCCGGATTATCAATGAGCCAACCGCCGCGGCTTTAGCTTACGGATTGGACAAAGCTCATAAAGACATGATGATTGCCGTATTTGATTGTGGCGGTGGAACGCATGACGTGTCTATCCTTGAGTTGGGCGATGGTGTTTTTGAAGTTAAAGCAACAGACGGTGATACACACTTGGGCGGAGATGATTTTGATGCGACCATCATTGACTGGCTAGCTGACGAGTTTAAAAGTGATGAAGGCATTGATCTTCGCAAAGACCCGATGGCGTTACAGCGCTTAAAAGAAGCTGCAGAAAAGGCTAAAATTGAACTTTCAAGTACCGCGCAAACAGAAATCAACCTTCCTTACATTTCTGCCGGCGATGGAATGCCGAAACACTTGGTTAAAACTTTAACCCGTTCTAAATTTGAGCAATTGGTTGACAGTTTGGTAAAAAGAACGATAGAACCTTGTAAAACTGCTTTGAAAAATGCAGGTTTAAGCACTTCGGATATTGATGAAATTATTTTGGTTGGTGGTTCAACTCGTATTCCTGCCATTCAGGAAGCGGTTAAAGCATTCTTCGGTAAGGAGCCCTCTAAAGGAGTTAATCCGGATGAAGTTGTTGCCATTGGTGCTGCAATACAGGGTGGCGTTTTAACCGGAGAAGTTAAAGATGTGTTGTTGCTGGATGTCACTCCTTTGTCTTTAGGTATTGAAACCATGGGTGGTGTCATGACCAAATTGATTGAAGCGAATACAACTATCCCAAGTAAAAAATCTGAAACTTTTTCTACTGCCTCCGATAATCAGCCTTCGGTTGAGATCCATATTTTACAGGGTGAACGCCCGATGGCTAACCAAAACCGTACTTTAGGCCGCTTTCATTTAGATAGCATTCCGCCTGCACCACGAGGTATTCCGCAGATTGAAGTAACTTTTGATATTGATGCCAATGGTATTCTGCATGTTGCCGCGAAAGATAAAGCAACCAACAAAGAGCAAAAAATTCGTATTGAAGCATCTTCTGGTTTAACCGAAGAAGAAATTAAAAGGATGAGGGATGAAGCTGAGGCGAATGCCGAATCTGATAAAAAAGCGAAGGAAGAGGTTGAGAAACTCAATGCTGCCGATGCTTTAATTTTTTCAACAGAAAAACAATTGAAAGAATACGGTGATAAGATTTCTGCTGACAAGAAAGCCCCTATTGAAGAGGGGTTGAAAAAATTAAAAGAAGCCCACGCATCTAAAAACTTTGATTCTATTGATTCTGCTCAAACCCAGTTGCAGGAAGCTTGGAACGCAGCGTCTGAAGAAATGTATAAGTCTACTCAAGAAGGAGCTCCTGCCCAGGGTGGAGAACCACAAGCAAACGGACAACCTGAAGATGCTCCTGATTCAGTTACGGATGTTGATTTTGAGGAAGTTAAAGAAGACGATAAAAAGTAAGGCGATCAATTAACTAAAATAAAAAACCCAGCCATTTTGGTTGGGTTTTTTATTTTAGTTAATTGATTTTAAGTTTAATGAATAGTTATTAAAATCGTACGTTCTATTTTTTCTTTTTTTCTGATTTTTTCTTGCTTGGAACACAATTAGGAACTTTCTTATCGTTCTTTTCTTTTGTTCCTACCTGTTTGTATCCATCCCAACAAGGGTCTTTTTTATCATCTGCCATAACACGAAACTTTAAGGTATACTTCCATAAACATGCTTAGTAGCAAATTGTTTAATCTCGGTATATCATCAAAAAAACTTGCCAAATGGCCGAAGTTCTAATTAGATCATATATTTGATTGGAATTTTTTGATTAAACAAACCACAATCACTTCCACAAATTCTGAGGGTACGAACCGTTAGCTAAAAGATCTGCCAGGCTTTTCATAACAATCGGCTTGTCTTCTTTGTAAGTAACTCCAAACCATTTTGATGAAGTTGGGATGACTTTAAAATTTGCTTTTCCTGTTTTAACCAGTTCTTCTGCCATTAGCGGGATGAAAAATTCTGATTTAGGGTTATTTTGATTAGCCTCCACAAAACGTTTGAACATGGTTTCGCTTTGCTCAAAAATAGCCGGGGTAAATCCCCAGAAATTCATTGAGGCACGGGCATTCTGATGTAAGGGAACGGTGTTACCACTCTCCTCTTCGTAAACAATTTCTTCGTCTTTGGTATAAACTTTTACACGTTCATTAATCTCCTCAAGGTTTCCTTCTGGGTTTACTTTACAGATTCCACGTGATACCGAACCATAATCAGAAAGTGTTTTATCAACTTCGTATCCCATTAAAGAATAGTAATCGTCCCTTACATCATTTCTAAGAAATAGCGACATCTTTTCAAACGCATCAAAACCATAAAAATCATCCGCGTTAATGACGCAAAACGGTTCGTTGATCTGATTTTTAGCCGCCAATACCGCATGGCCTGTTCCCCACGGTTTTTGTCTTTCAATGGCTTTATCAATTCCAAATGGTTTCAGGTCATAGCTTTGAAATACATAATCAGTTTCTATCTGATTCTTCAGTTTAGGTTCAAATATGGATTTAAAATTGTCTAAAAACTCTTCACGAATAATAAAACTTACTTTACCGAAACCTGCACGAATGGCATCATAGATTGAATAATCAATAATTGTTTCGCCATGCGGGCCAAAAGCATCGGTTTGTTTCATGCTGCCATAGCGGCTTGCCATACCTGCGGCTAAAATTAAAAGGGTTGGTTTCATTTATAGTTTAATGGTTAAATAAGCATTCAAATCCCACGAACAAAGGCATGAGGTTATTGCTGTCAGAATCAGTTTCTAAACAAGAGAATGGCCTGTATGTTTATAAAATAAAATTTTGACTACATTAACGGTGCCCTTAAAATTTAGTGTTTTCACCAATTAACGAGGTCTTTTACCAGAAAGCATTCCAAATAATCCTCGTACGATGGCCGTACCTATCTGCCTTGTAATTGGAGAGTTCATTACTTTTTCCATCATACTTTTTTCTGTTCTTTGCAATTTTTCCACGTCCTTCTGTATTTTTTGTTCCGTTTGTTGATTCTTTAATTGTTCATCAACTTCCATCTTTTCGTTTATGCGTTTTGTTAAGATGTCATAAGCACTCTCCGGATCTACAGAATCTTTATATTTTTTGTAAAGCCCGCTTAATTGTAACAGACTGTCACAATCCGCTAGGGGCATAGGGCCCATTACGGATCTTGGTGGGATTAAATGCGTGGCCACAACTTCAGTTGGTATTCCTTTTTCATTTAATACGGTAATCAATGCCTGGCCCGTTCCTAAAGACGTTAAAACCCGGTCGATTTCGTAAAATTCTGATTTAGGGTATGTGTTTACCGTTTTCCGTAATGCTTCAACATCATTCGGTGTAAACGCTCTGAGCGCATGCTGCACCCGATTTCCTAATTGGGCCAATACCGTTTCAGGCACGTCCATAGGAGATTGTGTGCAGAAGAAAACGCCAATGCCTTTAGAACGGATCAAACGCACAACCGTTTCAATTTGTTCTAAAAATGCTTTCGAAGAATCTTTGAAAAGCAAATGAGCCTCATCAAAGAAAAATACCAGTTTTGGTTTATCAAGATCGCCCGCTTCAGGCATGCTGTAAAATATTTCTGCCAACAGGCTTAAAAGAAACGTCGAATAAAGAACAGGCTGGTTTTGAACGTCGGAAATATTTAAAAGACTGACCATGCCTTTGCCATCTACGCGGTTAAAAAGATCCTGAATATCAAACGATTTTTCTCCAAAAAGCTGTGAAAGGCCTTGCTGTTCTATGGCTACAATTTTTCTTAATATAGTTCCGGATGTGGATGTTGAAATTGAGCCGTAGGTCTCTTTTATTTCTGCTGCGCCGGATTCACCTGAGAGGTAGGCTAAAACTTTCTTAAGATCATTTAGATCAACCAGCGCTAATTTTTGATCATCGGCATATTTAAAAATAACTGACATAACACTTGCCTGCGTATCATTTAGCCCCAAAATTTTAGACAGCAACACCGGGCCAAATTCCATTACAGTAGCCCGCATTTGCGATCCTAGTTTGCCGGAAAGTGAATATAATTCTACCGGAAAACCAGAAGGTGAAAATACCTTTGCGATAGCCAGGGCCCTTTCTTCTATTTTTGTGTTGCTCGAACCGGGTTGATTCATCCCAGATAAATCCCCTTTAACATCAAGCATAAATACAGGAACACCTGCGTCAGAAAGTTGTTCGGCTATTAATTGTAAGGTGCGGGTTTTGCCAGTTCCTGTCGCACCGGCAATTAATCCGTGACGGTTCATCATTTTCAGGGAGAGATTAACCTCAGCGGAAGCTATAATTTCTCCATCTAAAATGCCGGCACCTAAATAAATTGATGGAGTTATCGTGGTGTAAGCGGCATTAATTTTTTGTACAAACGAAGTCGTTTTTTCCATAACAATTCAGTCGATAATCATGACGATGAAGATAAAACAGAAAGGGGTAAACACAATGAGTTAGTTTTTTTAATTTTTATTTGCTGAGTTTTCCGTTGGTTTATTTTTAACATACTTTTCAAGCCATTGATCCATTTCCCATAGCATATGTAAAATTGATTCCCTTGCCCGGTAACTGTGAGCTTCCGCAGGAAGTAAAACCAAACGGGTAACAGCTCCGTGACCTTTTAACGCATTATAAAACCGCTCGCTTTGTATTGGGAACGTGCCGGAATTGTCATCAGATTCTCCATGAATCAGAAGTAAAGGCTCTTTAATCTTATCAGCATATGAGAATGGAGACATTTTATTATATACATCCTTCGCTTCCCAATAAGTACGTTCTTCTGCCTGAAAACCAAATGGCGTTAAACTTCGGTTATAAGCACCACTTCTGGCTATACCAGCGGCAAAAAGATCAGTATGGGCAAGTAAATTTGCAGTCATGAAGGCACCGTAAGAATGACCACCAACTGCAATTCGTTTTCGGTCTGCAACTCCCATTTCAACTAATTGATTTATAGCTGCCTGTGCATTGTACCTGATTTGATCTATAAAAGTATCATTTGGATATTTATTGCTTTCGCCGATTACAGGCATATCTGCATTATCTAACACAGCATAGCCACGGGTAACCCAGTAAATTGGCGAACCCCAACTAATTCTGGTGTACTGATAAGGTGAGCCTTTAACCTGGTTAGCGGCTGCGGAAGTTTTAAATTCACGTGGATAGGCCCATATCAATACAGGTAAATTACCGTCATTGATTTGATATCCTTCAGGCAAATACAAAGTTCCGCTTAGATTAATGCCGTCTGTTCTTTTATAATTAAGAACCTGTTTTTGAATACCTTTTAGCTGCGGATACGGATTTAAAAAAGAAGTTAGAGGGGTATAAATTAAAGCAGGCAAGGTAACGTGGTGATAATTTGCTGTAGAATCTACCGATTCACGGCTTGTAATAATAAATTTTTTATCGCTAAAAAATATTGGCCGTTCATAATATGGAGCTTGGGAATGAAAAAGAGTATCAACTATTTTGGTCTTCGTATTAAATTTGGTTAAAAACGGGCGGTTACCTTGTGGTGAAGATCCTTCGCCAATAGTATAAATACTTTGTTTGTCGGTAAGTAACACAGATCGGTTGTACTCATTTTTTATAGTTATAAAATCACCCGGGTCTGAATAAGTATTTTCGTAATAAAAGTCAAATAAATTAACCCTGAATGTTTCGTTTCCAGGTTTAATAAAAACCCTGCGTTCGGCTCTGGTTTTCCACCAGCGCTCTGTAATGATAGCCATCTGATCATTGGACCAGTCAATTTTATTAAACCTCAGATAACATTCCGCAAGTTTTATAGGTGCCCCAGTAAAGGGGGCGGGCATGGTATAGATCATATCCCTGATTGGAACTGTAATACCCGGATCGCCGTTATCTTTAGCTTCAACCCAATAAATTGTGGCCGGTTTATCGGTGCGCCAGCCAAATTTACGAGGACCAGTAGGAACCGCATCAAATCCGGTTGGTAAATTTTCTGCCAGCGGGGCATTATACAATGATTTTATAAGAATTCCTTTGCTGTTATAAATCTCTGTGGTATATGGAAATAAATTGGCTGGAACGAGATATGAATAGGGCCGTTTTAAAATCTCAATAAGTAAATAACTACCGTCCGGCGAATAGTCAAAAGAACGATAGATAGCCGGACCACTAAAGTCAGTTATGGTTCCATTAAGATTTATAATTTTTAATTTCGAGGATAAATAGTAGTCAAACAAAAGTTCATGGTAAGGATTTTTTAGCATGTCCTGATAAGTTCTAACAGGCGCAGCTTTTCCAATATTTTCCTGAATTACAGGGCCGGTTGGTTCTTGTGGGCTTTCAGGTACCGCTTTTCTTGTGTCATCAACAAATTTTGCCAGAATACCCTTACCATCGGGTAGCCAAACAAATGAGTTTGCATAAGTGGTATTTATTTTTTGACTGCTTAATTTTGACGCAATTTTCGTTTTAATATCACCAATCCATAGCTCTATCCCGTCAGCTGTGCTATTGCTAAAAGCAATTTTACTTTCATCAGGCGACCAGGTAATGTCCGATATTTTCATTTCCGAACTAAATCCGGAAAACGAATACTCCTCGTTTTTAATTATAGATTTAAGCAGAATATTAGTGTAATAACTTCTTCGGCTTTGCCCGTTATTCAGAGGATTTATTCGCAGGCCAGCTAAACGAAGTTCGGGTTGTGATACTTCTTTAACAGATGGCAGGGTAGGATTTTGAAGAATTAACATCCACTCCCCGGCTGAATTAATAAATACAGAAGGAGTGGGAGGAGCTTCAACAATGTCAATTATAGATTTCGGCGGCTTTTGATACGTTAAATTTTCTTGAGCGGATACATTGAACAAGGGCCATAAAAAAGAGATAATCGCCGCTTTAAGTATTATCTTCATGAATGAATATTACTTAATAGATCTGAAATCGTGATTGACATTTATGTTCAATAAAGATTCATAAATTAACCGGATCACATTATCAACGTCTTCTTTATGGATCATTTCAACCGTGGTATGCATATAGCGTAAAGGCAATGATATCAAAGCTGAAACCACTCCTTCATTAGAATATGCGAAAGCATCCGTATCTGTTCCGGTTGATCGGGACGATGCCTGCCGTTGAAAAGGGATCTTATTTTTCTGAGCGGTATCTATAAGTAGTTTGTTTAGATTTGTTTGCACTGCCGGAGCATACGAAACAACCGGCCCTTTTCCGCAAGCTAAGTCTCCCTGCGTAATTTTACTAATCATCGGGGTTTGTGTATCATGAGTTACATCGGTAACAATAGCTACATGTGGTTTAATGCGGTGGGCAATCATTTCTGCTCCGCGTAGGCCTATTTCTTCTTGTACAGAATTAACAATGTAAAGGCCAAATGGAAGTTTTTTATTATTTTCTTTTAGCAGGCGGGCAACTTCTGCAATCATAAAACCACCTGCACGGTTATCTAAAGCCCGGCCTACATAATACCGGTCGTTCAATACCATAAATTCATCATCATACGTGATGACACATCCAACATGAATTCCAAGATTTTCCACTTCTTCAGCAGTCGTACACCCGCAGTCGAGGAAAATATTTTTTAGTGATGGTGCTTCTTCTTTTTCCCCGTTTCTGGTGTGGATGGCAGGCCAACCAAATACAGCAGTAACTAAACCTTTATCAGTGTGGATTTTAACCCGTTTTGAAGGTGCGATTTGATGATCTGATCCCCCGTTTCGGATTACATAGATCAAACCTTCTTTAGTAATGTAATTTACATACCATGAAATTTCATCGGCATGAGCCTCTATAACAACGCGATATGGCGCATTGGGATTTATAATTGCTACAGCCGTGCCGTAATTGTCAATAAAATGTTCATCAACATAGGGTTTCAGATAGTCAAGCCATAAACGCTGGCCTTCCCACTCATAGCCGGTTGGGGAAGGATTATTGATGTAT
>JACMND010000016.1 GCA_014378705.1 Pedobacter sp.
AACAAACCAAACCATTACTTCTACCGGAACAACGCACACTCTTGGCTGGACCGGGCAATTAAGTGTGGCTAATGGCGGAACGGGATTGAGTACTTTCGGTGGAACAAACAGGTTGCTTTATACTACCGCTACAGATAATCTGGCTTCTATAACGACAGCAAACGACGGGATTTTGGTAACAGGCGCCACAGGTATCCCATCTATTAGTGCAACATTGCCACTGGCGGTGCAAGGCAACATTACAACCCTTGCAAACAGTGCCATAAGCAATGCAAAGATGGCAAACATGGCTGCCAATACCATTAAAGGAAATAACACCGAATTGGTATCTGCACCTATTGACCTTACCGCTATCCAGGTAACTGCTATGCTCAATCCATTTACAGCGACATTAAACGGGCTTGCTCCTTTAAGTGGGGGGGGAACAACTAATTTTCTTCGTGCTGATGGTACCTGGGCATTACCTTCCAGCCTAATGGGGGGCACTGTTACAAACGTCTCTGTTACAACGGCAAACGGATTTACAGGAACGGTAACAAATCCAACAACAGCACCGGCTATAACCATCTCGACAGATGTAGGCGGAATATTAAAAGGTAATGGAATATCAATATTACCGGCAACGCCCGGAATTGACTATTCCGATGGGACCTCCGCTTTAGGTACCGGAATTGTAAGATCAACCACAGCAACAGGTGCCCTGAGCATTGCGGTTGCAGGCGATTTCCCAGCATTAAACCAAAATACCACCGGAAATGCCGCAACGGTTACCACCAATGCTAACTTAACCGGCCCGGTAACATCTGTTGGAAATGCTTCAACTATTACAAATAATGCGGTTACCAATACAAAACTTGCACAGGTAGCCACTCAAACTTTTAAAGGCCGTACAACTGCGGGTACAGGAGATGTTGAAGACCTCACTTTAGCTCAGTCAAAGACTTTGCTTGGCATTGCAGGAACTAATACCGGCGACCAGACAATCACTTTAACCGGTGAAGTAACAGGTTCAGGATCCGGTACTTTTGCAACTACCATTGCCGCTAATGCCGTAAACAATACAAAGCTTTCGCAAATACCCACACAAACCTTTAAAGCCAGAACAAGCGCTGGTACAGGAAACGTCGAAGATTTAACAGTAGCCCAGGTTAAAACCCTATTGAGTTTGTCAGGAACAAACTCCGGCGACCAAACCATTACCTTAACAGGAGATGTAACAGGCACGGGTACAAGCAGCTTCACATCCGCAATAGCGGCCAATGCGGTAACCTATGCTAAAATACAAAATGTAACAGCTAACAACCTGGTTTTAGGCAGAACTACGGCTGGTGCAGGCATTATAGAAGAGATCGCTACAACCGGATCGGGCAGTGTAGTGAGGTCAACTTCCCCTGCGCTTGTTACACCAACCGGGATTGTAAAATCGGATATTGGTTTGGCCAATGCAGACAATACCTCTGACATGAATAAGCCTGTATCAACTGCCGGGCAAACCGCTTTGAACCTTAAGATAAATACGATTGAAAGAGGGGCGAATAACGGGGTAGCTTCTCTGGACGGTGGAGGTAAAATCCCGCTGGCCCAGTTACCAACCGGCGCCTTAATTTATAAAGGAACCTGGAACGCATCAACCAATACACCGGTTTTATCAGATGCTACAGGTTCCAATGGTTGGTTATATAAAGTTAATATTGCCGGAACTCAAAACCTGGGTACGGGCAGCATCAGTTATGCCATAGGTGATGAAGTTATTCACAATGGCACCATTTGGCAGAAATCACCCAATTCCACTACAATAACATCTGTAAATACACAAACCGGTACGGTAGTACTTAATACCTCCCATATAGCTGAACTTACGAATTTATATTATACAGATGGCCGTGCAAGAGCAGCGGTTTCAGCAACAGCGCCATTAACTTATAATACAACGACCGGTAATTTTTCCGTTCCGGCATCATCAAATACCGTTAACGGATATTTAAGTTCCGCCGATTGGGCTACATTCAACACTAAACAAACGGCAGGAAATTATATATCAGGGTTAACAGGCGATGTTACTGCAACAGGACCAGGCAGTGTTGGTGCTACCATTACAAACAATGCGGTTACTTTTGGCAAAATGCAGGCCATAACTGCCAATAAATTATTAGGGTCCGGTTTAGCAGGAACCGCAGTTTCGGAAATTGTTTTAGGCACTGGTTTGACATTTACAGGTACCACACTCAATGTCTCATCAGCCGGCGGAACAGTAACAAATTTATCAGTTGCAAACGCAAACGGTTTTTCCGGTACGGTGGTCAATCCAACTACAACACCCGCCATCACTTTAACTACACCCATCAACGGTATCCTTAAAGGTAATGGAACAGCCATATCTGCGGCCACAGCAGGTGACTTTCCCGTTTTAAATCAAAACACTACTGGAAATGCCGCGACTGTAACAAGCAATGCAAATTTAACGGGGCCGGTTACATCCACGGGCAATGCCACATCTATATCCGCTAATGCAGTTACGAATGCAACGCTTTCGCAGGTAGCCACACAAACATTTAAAGGAAGAACAACCGCTGGAACAGGTAATACAGAAGATCTAACGGCTACTCAAGCCACAGCAATTTTAAATAATTTTACTCCTACAACTAAAGGCCTGGTACCTTCTAGTGGTGGTGGCACATCTACTTTTTTAAGGGCAGATGGATCGTTTGCAGCGCCTCCGGGCGGTAATTACCGAACTTTGGTAACACTTGGAGCGGATGTGGTTAATAATAATGCGACTTTAAATACGTTGGCGGATGTTACGGGTTTGAGTTTTCCGGTAACAGCAGGCATTACTTACAGGTTTGAAGCGCTAATAGCCTATACTTCAGCAGCTTCCACTACAGGTTCAAGATGGACGATCAATGGCCCAGCAACAACATTATTAAGCTACACATCTGCTTATCCAACTTCCGCTACAGGGCAAACCAACAACTATGCTTCCACATACAATAGTCCTGCGGCATCTAATCTATCTTCATTAGTTAACGGTAATATCGCTATACTAACAGGCATCATCAGCCCGTCGGTAAGTGGTACAGTGGTCATTCGTTTTGCTTCTGAAATAGCGGGTTCGGCCATTACCACGAAAGCCGGAAGCACGTTGGAATGGTGGTAATGGTTTCGGGTTTGATCGGGTGAATAATGTGTGAATTATCCTACTGCTTAGAGCAAAGAAGAAGAACGAATGAAAGATTTTACCGGGCTTTTGTCTAAACCAATATAGAGCTAAAGACCGGAATAATAAAAGTGTTTTATATCCGTGCCTAAAAAGGCAGGGCTATTCAAAGTAGAAAAACACAAAAAAAATGAGAACCATTTTAAATAAAAAATGAAATTCATCACCGTCATATTCATTTTCCTTTTAACCGGCAATTGTTTTGCGCAAGTGCTTTCCAATAACGGAGCTGTTGCCACTATTGCATCAGGTACTGTTGTTAATACAAGTAGCGTTGCAAACAATACAGGCACTATTACTAACAATGGCACCATTTCTATTTCAAGTCATTTAAGTAACGGCGGCACGATTTCAGGAAATGGGCTTCTCCATATTGGAGGCAACTTTACAAACAGCGGAAGTTTTAACGCCGGATTAGGAACCGTTAATTTTAATGGTAGTTTGTCTCAAAACATTGCCCCATTAACCTTTTATAACTTAAATATTGCTAATGCTTCCGCAGATTGCTTTGTTCTTGGATCACTAATTGTGAACGGCACGCTTTCTTTGTCCATCGGCAACCTGGTTGTGGGTTCAAATACCTTAACTTTTCAAAACGCGGATATACCCCTCAGCCGTACAAACGGTATTATAACTTTAATTTCCGCATCAAATCTTGTTTTTGGAACTCCTGGAAATACACTAGGAAATGCATTTGTTGTTCCTGCAGGGTTATTTAATCCAAGCCCAACCATTAATAATCTAACAATTAACAGGCAAAACAGCTTAACGCTTAATAATCAAATGCTCTCATTACGAGGTATTTTATCAAGTAACGGGCCCTTAAATACCAGCGGAAACCTTACCCTTCTTGCTGATGCGACTCAAACAGCAATGATTGATGGTAGCGGAACAGGTTCAGTTAATGGCGATGTAACCATGCAGGGATATCTGCCTGCAGGCTTTGGGTACAAGTATTTGAGTTCTCCTTTTCAGGCCGCGACCGTAAATGAGTTTGCAGATGATATGGATCTATTAGCCACTTTTCCCACTTTATACAGAAATGATGAAAGCAAGAATACGGCAGGTTGGGTTACTTATACCAATACGGCCGGCTTGTTAAATCCCCTGCAAGGGTATGCGGTTAATTTTGGATCTTCAACAACTGCTAAAACATTCGAAATTATAGGCGAAGTAAGCAATGGCCCTATTTCAAAAACACTCTTTAATAATAACAATCAATTTACCCTTGGCTTTAACCTGGTTGGAAACCCGTATCCATCTCCAATTGATTGGAACTCTGGAGCGGGCTGGATCAAAACCAACATTGATAACGCCTTGTATTTTTTTAACGCGAGCAGCACAGATCAATACGGCGGAACTTACAGTAGTTATATAAACGGGATTTCGAATGATGGCGGGATCAGCAATAATGTTATTCCGGCTATGCAGGGCTTTTTTGTGCATGTTTCAAACGGAACTTTCCCAATCTCCGGAAGTTTAAGCATCAACAATAAAGCAAGAATTACTACCAGCGCCTCGGCTAAAATCCTGAAAGGGAAAGGTGAGATATTAAGCAGCTTATCATCCGGTCTCAAACAATCTGATGCAAATGAAACGAAGACCATGCTGCGTATCAAGGCAAGTTATAAGGATGGCAATTCAGTTTCAGATCCTGCTGTTATCTATTTTGATAACCTGGCCAGCAACAAGTTCGATAAAGATTTCGATGCCCTGAAGTTAATGAATACTGACATTTCAGTTCCGAGTTTGTACACGATTGCCGCTGACGCTCAAAACCTTTCCATCAATGCGCTTCCATTTACGTCTGATTCCACAATCCGCATCCCGGTAGGCATAAAAACAGAACAAAGCGGATTTGTAAATTTCAAGATAGAGAGCCTAAATAATCTTCCATACAGTATGAAGGTTTATTTTCTGGATGCGAACACAAACGTTTTTCATGATTTACGGAAAGAGCCGACATATAGTGTGAATTTAAATACCGGAAAATATGATAACCGATTCTCGATACTTTTTAGCCTTAAAGATTCTGAATTACAATTAGATCCTCAAAATTCTCTTCAGGCACGTTACTCCAACGGAAGTTTGATCTACCGTCACATTGGTATCCGGGAAGATTCGAAAGCAAACCTGAGGATAACCAATACAAACGGGCAGGTTTTAAAACGTGTTGATTTTACCGGTACTGAAGAACAAAAACTTCTTATTGATCTAAATCCCGGGATTTATGTAATCACATCCCAATCCGAAAAAGGACCGGTTCATAAAAAAATAATTGTTCATTAATGCTTATCAGGAACTACATAACCACTCAAAGGCTTTTCAAATTGGTGATTAGCTTGTTGTTTGTGTTCTGTAATCAGCAGATAACAAAAGCTCAGCAGAAACCACCCAGACCAATTTCTGTAACAGTCAATCCGGTGCAGGGTTTAATCTTTGGTGCTTTTTATCAGGGTGTTTCAGGTGGCACAATCACCATATTTAGTAACGGAACAAGGTCTGTAAGCGGTGATATCATCCAGGCTAATATGGGTTTTTCATTTTCACCTGCCATTTTTGAGGTGGAAGCATTGCCCGGAACGTTAATTTCTATATTGAACGGCTCTGATGTTTCATTAAGCGGTAGCAACGGTGGCTCAATGACCCTACGTTTAGGCAATTCAAATTTGGGAAATAGTTTCATATCGAACGCACTTTCACCTACTACCACGCAGGTTACCATTGGCGGAATTTTAACGATAGGAAATCCGTTGGCAAATCCGCCGGGTAATTACAGCGGTTCATTTTCGGTTACATTTATTCAGGAGTAGCTATTAAAATGACCGGCCTTAGTTTCAATAACAAAATAAATTATCCAAAAACTTCAATTTTAACAAAGCTGAAGTTTTTGGTAGTTGTGTTTTTTATCTGTCTATCTTTTCCCGCATTTGCTGATCATAAAGAAGATGAGCTTCCTTTTGATGAAGTATCCGTTTACTTGAATGTAATTGGAGTAGGCGGAACAGAACTTTCGGCGGTTATTAAAGGCCAATCAATTTACTTGTCTGTTAACCAATTATTCGACTTTTTGAAAATCAAAAATATCGCGAATGCTGAAAAAAATAATATTTCGGGATTTTTTATAAATCAACAAGCTAATTATCTGATTGACAACCTCAACAAACAAATCATTTACCAGAGCAAAACTTTTAAGCTTGACAAAGACGATATAATACGTACAGACGGTGTTTTATATTTAAAGTCAGGCATTTTCGGAAGCGTATTTGGGTTAAATTGCAATTTTAATTTCCGCAACCTCACTGTTAACTTAAATACTCAATTGGAGTTGCCGGTTATCCGTGAGCAAAGGCAGGAAAATATGCGAAAAAATGTCGGCAGCCTTAAAGGCGAAATAAGAGCTGATACAATTATTAAACGTGATTATCCTTTGTTTAATTTAGGTACCGCAGATTGGTCGTTAGTTACTTCCAGTCAACAAATAGCTGGTAATGATACAAGGTTAAACCTAAATATGGGTGGTATTTTTGCAGGAGGCGAAGCCAATGTATCGCTCAACTATTCAAACAAGGAACCATTCTCAGAAAGACGTCAGAATTATCTGTGGCGTTTAGCGAACAATGATAACCGTTTTCTTAAACAAACACTTTTAGGAAAAATATATTCTCAATCTACATCTTCCATCTACGCTCCCATAGTTGGTTTGCAACTAAGCAACACGCCCACAACATATCGCAGATCATTTGGAGCATACAGCTTAACCGATAAAACGGAGCCCGGCTGGATCGTTGAATTGTATGTTAACAATAATTTAGTTGATTACAAAAAAGCAGACCCGGCAGGTTTTTACACATTTCAGGTTCCATTGGTTTATGGCAATTCTGAGGTCAAACTACGCTTTTACGGCCCTCTCGGGGAAGAAAGGTCTAGCGAACAAAACATCAGCATCCCGTTTAATTTTCTCCAACCGAAAGAATTTGAATACAATGTGACTGCCGGTATTGTAGAAGATGGTGTGGGTTCTCAATATGCAAGGGCAGCTTTAAATTACGGATTAAATAAAATAATGACTATTGGAGGAGGTATAGAATATCTTTCTTCTATAACTACCAAAAAAGATATACCATTTGTAAACACCTCCTTTAGATTAACTTCAAACCTATTGTTAAGCAGCCAGTATGACTACGGGGTTAGGTTTAAAAACATACTTACTTACAGGCTTCCCAACAATATCCAGATAGAAGGAAATTACGTCCGCTATGCGAAAGATCAGCGGGCTATAAATAACACCTACCTCGAAGAAAGAAAAATAATGCTTTCTATGCCTGTTAAAGCAGCAGGATTATCATTTTATTCCCGTATGGCTTTCGGCCAGGTGATTCTTCCGGGTATTAAATATTCAACCGCAGAGTGGTTAGTTTCTGGTATGATAAAGGGCATTAGTACAACATTAAATACGTACGCACTAATTAACAATTTTTCAAAACCTTACGTTTATAGCAATATTTCTATGTCTGTCCGGACTCTTGCCGGAATAATTTTTACACCGCAGGCCCAATATAATTACCAACAGAACGAGCTTATATCTGTAAAAGTTGGTTTAGAGAAGCATATTCTAAAACAAGGATTTCTAAACTTAATTTATGAAGAAAACCTAAGAAACCAGATGAGTAACATAAGTCTTGGCTTTAGATATAATTTCTCATTTGCCCAGGCCGCCTTTATAAGCAGAACCAGCAATAACGGTGTTTCTATGCTGCAATCTGCAAGGGGAAGTTTAATTTATGATCAGAAAACCAGTTACCTGGGATTAAATAATCGTAGCAGCGTGGGCAGAGGAGGATTAAACGTAAGTTGTTTTTTGGATTTAAACGCAAACGGAATACGGGACAATAACGAAGAAAGAGTTAGTGGAATAACCGCACGTGTTAACGGAGGCCGTATTGAAAATAGTAAAAGGGATACCACGTTAAATGTTTTAGACCTTGAGCCTTACGCCAGTTATTTAGTTGAAATAGAAATGGGACAAACAAATAACATCTCCTGGCATCTGGCAAATAAATCAGTTAAAGTTTCAGTCAACCCAAACCAAATTAAACTGGTAGAGTTACCGGTTTCAATTGTAGGAGAAGTAAGCGGGATGGTATATTTAAAAGCGAATGAAAATGAAAAGGGACAGGGCAGAATTACGATTTATATTTTAAACGCTAAGGGTATTCCGGTTGCACAGACAATAACAGAAGCCGATGGTTATTACACTTATCTTGGTTTACCTTCCGGGGATTATAGTGCAGTGGTTGACACTGCCCAACTAAATATATTAAACATGCAATCTTATCCCGCGACACGGCAATTTCAAATTAAAAATACAAATGACGGGGATGTCGCAGACGGAGAAGATTTTATTCTTGAAAAAATAAGCATGAATTCAGAAGAACCTGAGGTTGACAACACAGTGATTAGCAATGAAACTAATCTTGAGGCAACCGCTGTTAAAAATCTTTTAGACGAAAAAGATAAACGAAAAATTACAAGGCCTAATCTATTGAAAAGAAGAAATTACGCTGAAGCTAAACTATCCGTAAATAGTAACAAAAAATTAAACAAAAGATCAAAGAACTTGATTAAGCCAAATACACCGAGAGTTGCTTTTCAGGATACATTATTCAATAATTCTGCTACGTATTTTAACCCCGGGATTGCCCTGATAAACGGCGTATGGGTCTATGTTATTTACAGCTACAGTTCCAACCGTTAATACGGCGTGTGAGGCAACAGTAACTCCCGGACAAACTATCGCCTTGGCACCAATCCAGGCACCATCTTCAATGATAATGGGCTTAACAAAAAGATCAAAAGTTGTTTTTTTATAATTATGATTTCCGGTAAGCAGCATGCATCCCTGCGAAAGGCAGACATTATCACCTAATTTTACTTCTGCCAGATTTTCAATAATACAACCCTCGCCAATCCAGGTATAATTTCCAATAATTAACTTCCAGGGGTATTTAATATTTACAAAGGGCTTAATTCTAACTTCATTTCCAATTTTTGAACCCAATCGTCTTAAAATAAAAACAAGAACAGAGCTAAAAGGAATGAGACCTGAGCGAAAAAATAAGGTACTTAAAAGATACCAGGTATATAATTTTATTCCGGAAGCACCGGTATTTAAGTTCCTGGTATCAAAATCCTTCTGGAGTTGCGTTTTATTCAAAACTTTTTGTTTTTAACCCGGTAATAGATTCCTTGGGCTTATGGTCGTTTATCCAAAAATATATTACCGCAAGCAGGATCAGGTACAAAATAATATTGAATAAGGTGTGGTGATCAAGTGTTCCTCTCATAGATGACCTACGCCATAATATAGCTACCAGAATAAACCTGGCAATATTTAAGGTTTGTATAAGTATTAAGCCGATAGGAATAAATAACAGCTTTTCCTTGATAGATTTTTCAGGCCATGCGATTACAAAGGCCACGAAGAAACTCATTACCCCAAAGCCTAAACAAGAATATACTACATTAATACCACCTGCGTTAAAAACATGTAATGTTGTTTCAGATGTAAAGACCTGATAACCTAACATTTTAATAATTAATGATGAAAGGAAAATTAAAAGGATACGGAACTGCCGTATGTAATCCAAATGATCGTCCAGAAACTGACTGTAGTAATTTCCTGGAGCGGTTATTCCCATGTAAAAAATGTTAAAATAGTAAAAAAGGATAAACAGCGTTAAGAAAAGCAATAAAAACCGATACAATGGATTATTCCAAAATTTGATCAATATATTATTCATTTACTTTTTTTGTTTCAAGATTTCATTAATCTTAACATCCACAATAATACGAAACCAGAAACCTTGTAAGAAATGAAATAGGATCCCTGTTTTGCCATCCAGAAAGCCTAATTTAAAAGTCATCCTATAAAAAAAATACAAAAAGGGTCTCAAAAATAATGGCAACCTCCACCAAACGTTTTTAAGCCATGCTGTTTTTTCGTCCGGGCTGCCCCAAAAAACAGGTTTTACAGTTTGTAATCTCAAATTGTTCATCCGTTCAACTTCTTCAAAAGCCACTAAATCACTGTAGTGATTGTGCTTGGAAATCCAAAAGCTGATCAGGTTTTCTTTCAGGTTTTCTTCAATTATATGCCCCTTTTTCCAAACTATTGTTTCACCATTCACTATAAACCGATGATCCATGTTTTCATTTAAATCAGAATATCCGACACCGGTCCGAAACATTTTTAATAAATATTTAGGGTAATATCCGCCAAATCGCAACCAACGGCCTTTAAAATAATTTTTACGATTAAAGTAAATACCTTTAACTTGAAGGTGTTCGGAGTTGCGGAAGTTTTTTAGTTGGAAAAATAATTCAGGAGTTACTGTCTGGTCAGCATCAAGGCAGATTAGCCATGGAGTACGGATCTTAAATGCTTTTAAAGCGGCGTTCCATTGTTTAGGATGATTTTCAAATTGATGATAGGCCGTTTCAATATTTGAATTTATACAAATTTCAAGTGTCCTGTCTGTACTTCCGGAATCAAAAACAAAAGTTTCGGCGGCAAGATCTTTAATCGAATTCAGAAGTCGGGGTAAATGGTTTTCCTCGTTATAGGTGAGAATTATAAACGAAAAATCAGCCATCCGTTAAGGTTAATAAATTATCTACACCAAATATAAAATAAAGGCCGATAAGTCATTGCAGTTTTGATGGCTGCCTATTGGTTTAAGCAAATTGTATCCCCAAAAAACACGCAAACCTTTGTGTAAATTTACTCTTTGTTCATTTCAGCTTTTTCTTTGGCTTTGCGTTTAAAAAATCCGCGAAGCAGAAAATTACTTTGCAATGCTTCCATGTTCTCGTCCAATTTTTTGGTGCTGTTTTGGAGATTTGTCATTATAGCCTTAACCTGATCGGCAGTTTGCTGATCATTTAGCAACAACCCAGCTGCGTTGTCTGAACTGTTAAGATTTAGAGAAGCCTGGTTAAGATTTTCAGTAAGAGTTGATGCAGATTTGGTCGTTTTTTGCAATTCATTCACAGAGTTTTGCAACCGGGAAAATACCATTGTATCCGTTAACATTTTATCTGCCAAACCTCCCTTGGTGTTTAAGGTGCGGGTAAAATTATTTAATTCAGATGCCATTTTATTTGCCGCGAGAGTTGTGTTCTTTAAATTTTCAACTATTGACTTAAAATTTTCAGAAATTTGCTCATCAGCCAATAAAGCGCCCGCAGCGCCTTTACCATCCACTAAATTTTTTGAAAGTGTTTTAAAATCAGTTGTAACTGCAACCAGGTTTTCATTGTTTACCTGCAATGTTTTCATAATCTGATCAGTAGACAAGGCTGTATTTACTTTCAGTCTGTCGCCATCTTCAACAAATGGAAATTTTGGGCTTCCGCTTGTAAGCACAATAATCTTATTCCCAATTAACCCGTCAGAACTGATGCTGGCTTTAGCATCTTTGTGAATATACTGATGGGTTTGTTCCTCAATATTCATAAAAACCTGTACTTCGGAAGTTCCAAAAAACTGAATCTTTTTAATTGTGCCAACTTTTACACCTGAAAACCAAACGTTATTGCCCGTTTTTAAGCCCTGTATATCGTCAAAAACTACATTAACGCTAAAGCTTTTAACAAAAACTTTTTTCTGACTACCGAGGGTAAAAATCGCTAAAACAAAAATGGCCAACCCCAAGAAAATGAAAATTCCAACTATTGTTTTTCGCTTATTGTCTGTTACTTGCATGTTTACTGAATAAAGTTATAATCATAAAAAGGTTTTACCCTATCGTCATCTGTATTAAATACTTCTTCAAAAGTTCCCTGTCGCTCAAATTTTCCATCTAACAATATAGCCACCCGATTGCCTACCGCTTTTGCGCAGGTAAGATCATGTGTGATAATGATAGAACTTGTGTGATAGCGTTCCTGAACTTCATTAATGAGACTATTGATATCTTCACAGGTTATCGGGTCGAGCCCGGCCGTTGGCTCATCATACAGCATTATTTCTGGTTGAAGAATTAATGTTCTTGCAATTCCAACACGTTTTCTTTGACCACCAGATAGCTCTGAAGGCATCTGGTTTAATGTTGCCAGCAAACCAACTGCATCCAAAACTTCTTCTACAGAACGGTTCACTTCTGCTTTGCCAAGCTTGCGCTGATTGCGTACCAACGGGAATTTTAAGTTTTCCGCAACGGTCATACTATCATACAAAGCACTATTTTGAAAAGAAAAGCCAACCTTTAACCGCAGCTCTAACAATTCTTTATACGTAATGTGATCAACGTGCTTTTTTAATACAATCACCTCGCCGGAGTCGCAAGTTAAAAGACCAACCAAAATTTTAATCAGAACTGATTTTCCTGTTCCTGATTTCCCAAGCACCACAAGGTTCTCACCTTTATAAAGATCCAGATTTACATCCTTGAGCACCTCAAAATTTCCGAACGCTTTGTATAAGTTACGGATGGTAATTACTTTTTCTAAATTGGTATCTGTTGTTTTTTTCTGTTCCACAGGATCAGGATCTGAACATTGCAAAAAATTGAACTGAAATTACCTCCTCTATAAAAATCAGGAACATTCCTATAACCACTGATGAATTGGCTGCCTTCCCAACCCCCTCTGTTCCTTTTGAAGAATTATAACCCTGGTAACATCCTACAATACCAATGGTAAACCCAAAAATTACTGCTTTAACCGTTGAAGCGATAATGTCAAGAAAGGTGATTGATTCGAGAGAAGTTTGAAAGAATGCTACTGCGCTGGTGCCTTCGCTTATGTATACGTTTAGCAATGCACCCAACATTCCTACTAATGCTGTATAAAATGTTAAAATAGGAATGGTAATGGTTGAGGCTAAAACCCGGGTGGTTACTAAAAATTTAAACGGATTAGTCGCTGAAACTTCCATGGCATCTATTTGTTCGGTTACCCGCATAGACCCTAACTCAGCTCCGATGCTTGATCCTACTTTTCCTGCTGCTATTAAGGATGTTAATAACGGAGCTAAAGTTCTAAGCAGTGCAATAGCCACAAGTGAAGGCAACCAGGATGTGGCACCAAACTCTGCCAAAGATGGCCTGGATTGTTTTGTAAATACCATTCCGGTTATAAAACCGGTAGTAGATATGAGCAGTAAAGATCTGTACCCAATATCAAAACATTGCCTTACTAATTCCTTTCCTTCATATGGGGGCAAAAACGCTTCTCTAAAAAATCTGGCAACAAACTCGAAAACATCGTACAAGGTTAAAAATACCCTGGTAAATTTTCCAGGACCTTTAACATTCGCCTTCAGAACGATGGAAGTATTCGCTTTTCTCTCCATTAATTAAGAATATTAAGGTTATAATATGTTACTCAGCTATTAAATTTATTTATTTCGACGCAAAGATAATATCAAAAATTAAAGTGGGTGCGTTTTAAAAATTCAATTGAAACTTTGACATAAAGGAGATTCATTTCATAATTCATTAAAAGATTTAAAAATTTTACATCGGTAATTGTTGCAAATACGGGTTAGCAGCAATTGAAGGTAAAAAGTCTTTTCATTGTTGAAACATAACTTTGAACTGTAGGTTTTTAAAACCTTAAATAATATAATTTCAACACGATCTTAAAAAAGCATAAATTTTAAGCAAAAAACTTTTTTATAAAATCTCAAAACCATATAACAAAAAAGGTTGTTAAAAATCAATCAGTTTAGAGTTTTATGAAGTATCTAATGTTTATTGTAGATATCCAAAACTGACTGCTATGGGAATTGTAAATAAAAAGCGGATAATTTTTTTGGAAGAGGATTATAATTCAATGGAAAAGGTTTAGCTGTAGAAAATTTTAATCGCCCTGCATTACCTATGAAAAGTCAGGCTGGTAAGTTACTTACTACTTGATATTTAAAGTTAGTGAATTACTAATTTGGTAATTCACGCTTTCTTGGCCGGTTTTAAAACATCACTCTCCGGAGGTTTATATAACATCCGGAGCAAAACCTTTTAACGGAATAGAAAGCTTTAATAATTAGGCTATCAGCCTTAAACTTTCAGTTTTTTTCTGAATATCGCTCAATGTTTTAAGAGTTTTTACAAGTAAAGAAATTTGCAATGGCTTAGACAAATACTGATCCATACCTGATGCAAAACATGCTTCCTTATCCTCTGTCATCGCGTTAGCCGTCATAGCTACAATTTGTGGCTGCTTTACAAACT
>JACMND010000017.1 GCA_014378705.1 Pedobacter sp.
CAAATATTGTCACCTATGGCATAATATGGTTTATCAAGTTGAAGATGAACTTTTTCCTGCGGATGTTCGATACGGTATTTTTCTATCTGTTTGAGGAGTTTCTCAAGTGGATCATCCTGGTAAGAAAAACTCCAGGTTATTGCTGTAGCAATGAATAAAATGAAAAGTTTGACAAGTATTTTCATTCAGGATTGATCTTATTATTCGTCAGGATTATTCGATATTGATCGTGTAAAATTTCTAAATAAAAATTCGCGACTATCTATATTGGCCAGAACAATTTAACGTTTAAAAAGTGTTTTTCCACATCATACTTTCAACCGGGCGGGTGGTTTTATTATTATACTTTGCATCTGTCTTAGAGTTATATAATATTTCAATCTCGCCATCCACTACAAAATAAATAAGCTGTCCGATAGGCATGGCTGGATATATTTTTACTGGCTGTGCAACCGAAATTTCAAGTGTCCAGGTGTTGCAAAAACCTACATCACCTTTACCCGCGGTAGCGTGAATGTCTATTCCCAGTCTTCCTGTGCTTGACTTTCCTTCTAAGAAGGGTACATGTTTATGGGTTTCGGTGTATTCAAGTGTAACCCCAAGATATAGCGTATTGGGTTGCAAAAGGAAACCGTCTTTTGGAATTTCAAAATGATCGATCTCATTATGTTTTTTTGCATCAAGCACCCTGTTTCTGTAGGTGGCCAGGTATTTTCCCAGATGTACATCATAGGAATTAGTGCCAAGGCAACTGCGGTTAAAAGGTTCAATAATAATATTGCCCAATTCAATTTCCTGCAGTATAAGTTTATCAGAGAGGATCATTTATAAATATGAAAAGCGTTATTTAATTACTCCCCTGTTATCACAAAAATTAATAACCTGAGATTGCTCTAAAATAATAACATAAATCAGATAAATTTGCACTATTATAAAAGATTATGGCTCTTGCTTATTTTAAAGAATTAGACCCGCATACTTCTTTTGCTTTATGGAAAATTGATGAAAAAGAGGATGAATTAATTGCACAACTTCAGCTTAAAGATCATGAAAAGAAATATCTTGATTCCTTAAACAAAGGCAAAAGAAACCTCCATTGGCTTAGTACCCGGGTTTTATTGCGAAAAATGTTAAATACCAGTAGTTATATAGATTGTAAAACAGATGAGCACGGGAAACCCTACCTGAGCAATTTGCCTTATTTTATTTCATTAAGCCATTCTTTTGAATATGCCGCAGTGATGATCAGTGAAAATAAACCCGTTGGTATTGATATTGAACTGGTTGACACTAAAATTGAACGGATAGCTCATAAATTTATGAATGAACAGGAGCTTTCCAGCATGGATTCAACTCATCTTATTGAGCATTTATACATTAGCTGGTGCGCAAAAGAAGCTATCTACAAACTTCAGGGAAAACGAAATGTGTCTTTTTTAAATCATATCAGATTGCGCCAGTTTAAATATTCTTCGGAAGGAAGCCTTAACGCCTCCTTAAATATTGGATTAAACCACAGGGAGTTTGAAGTTCATTATCAAAAATTAGACGGCTATATGATTGGTTATGTTGCTGATGGAAATTATGCAAAATAAAGCTGTGTCTTTTCAGGATTGGGGATTGCTTGATTATCAGCTCGCATGGTACAAACAGGAAGAAATATTTTCCTCAATTGTAACTCAGAAAACTCAAAACCGGAACTCTGATCAAACATCACCCACCAATAATTACCTGATCTTTGTAGAACATCCGCATGTTTATACTTTGGGAAAAAGCGGGAAACCAGGTAATTTACTTCTTGATGAGCAGGGCTTGGCTGAAAAATACGCCTCATTTTACAAAATAAACCGTGGCGGGGATATTACCTATCATGGCCCCGGACAAATTGTGGGTTATCCTATCATAGATCTGGACAATTTCTTTACGGATATTCATTTATATCTCAGAACTCTTGAGGAAGCGGTTATCTTAACATTGGCGAATTATGGAATTAAAGCTGGCCGTTATCCGGGATTTACAGGTGTGTGGTTAGATGCCGAAAATGAAAACGCAAGAAAAATTTGTGCTTTGGGTGTTCGTTGCAGCCGCTGGGTTACAATGCATGGCTTTGCACTTAATATAAATACGGATTTAAATTATTTTAAAAATATTGTTCCCTGTGGGATAAATGATAAAGATGTAACCTCAATGGAACGTGAACTTGGTAAAAGTATGGATATAGGAGAAGTTAAGAACATTTTAAAGGCAAACATAAGTTCATTATTTCAAATGGATTTAAATTAATAATGCCTTTAAATTACCTTGCACTGGGAGATTCTTACACCATCGGAGAATGTGTTGATCAACAAAATTCGTTTCCATTTCAAGTGAGCCAAAAATTACGAAGTAAAGGAATTGAGATCAACGATCCGCAGATCATTGCTCTTACTGGCTGGACTACAAATGATCTCATCAAAGCTTTAGAAGGGAAGAATTTTAAGGAGAAATTCGATTTGGTGACTTTACTGATAGGCGTCAATAATCAATATCGGGGATATTCTGCAACAAATTATCGCCATGAATTTAAAGAATTATTAAAAACCAGTTTGGGTTACGCTGAAAATTATAAAGAGCGGCTTATTGTAATGTCAATCCCTGATTGGGGGCTAACTCCCTTTGCAAAAAAAAGCGGAAAAAATGTTCGTAAAATCAGCATACAAATAAACGCCTTCAATGCGATCAATAAAGAAGAAGCCATAAAAGCCGGTGTTGGCTATTTAGATATTAATGGTAGTTCAAGAATTACAGATATTGATCTGCCTGTTCTTGCTGCTGATGGCTTACACCCTTCCGGAAAATTATATGGTATATGGGCTAATGAACTGGCTAAAAAGTTTAAAACCTTTAAAGTTTAAAACCTTTTTAGTTTATCTTCAGTCTATTCGGGCTTTTTAAACTCAACTATGTATTCTGAAGAATACTCACTCTTATCCTTGTAATTATCTTTTATAAACAGCCTTGCTTTTTGCCCAAGCTTTAAGCAGGTATTTTTATTGGCTATATCTTCTGGTGTATTTAGCGGTTGCAGAGATGGGTACCAAAGTATGTGCCCAGGTTTATCAATAATTAACTGGGGCTTTGACCATTCCTGAGAATTATTTCCAGCACCTAAATCTGCGTTTTTATTATAAGAGATATAGATCTTTCCACCCTGCCATGAAGGACCTTCGGCTTTAGCCATAAGCATAACCCAGGAATTTAAATAAGTATTCCAGCTTACAGAAGGTCCCCAATGAAACTTTCCTTTTGGCGATGAAGCCGGACCGCCACCTTCAGATTTTGGAATTTGTAATGACCTCACGGGTAAGCCAATACCATCCGGTGCTGCGCTAAAACTTTTTCCGTTCCATCGTTTTGCCTTGCCAACCGGGTTATCCAAATCAGTTAATAAAATCCGGGCCACACTTATGCATTGGCCGCTTTGCTCTACATCCGGGTTGTAAGTTGCGCTATCAAAACTTGCGGGATAACCATATTCGCCATAGAAGAGGTATAAATATTTACCGCTTGCTACTGCCGAAGGATCTCCGACACCGCCTGGGAATGTATTGGATGTATTATATGGTTTCAATATCATCCGCGGCTGCAGATCTTCAATAAAAATTCCCTTGTTTTCCCAGCTTCTTCCACCGTCTAAAGATTTCATAATCCCTATGCGACAAACTGCCGCGTCAGATGTTGGACCTTTAAGCCCCTGCGGCCAGTTTTTATCTATGTAACCAATACCTGTTGCGGAATCATAGGGTAAAGTTGAAGGATAGTTTTCATTGTGATAAACCGCGAATAAACTTTTGCCAGTTTTATCTTTAATATCCTGGTAAACAGTTTCAAACCATACGGCCCCATGCAAACCCGGGGTTCCCGGTGGCGTATTTTTAGGCATTATTGGTTCAATAAATTGTTCTGCTTTGCTGCTAAAAGCCTCATCAGCATTTTTACCATCGGCAAATTTAAGTTCGCGGGCATTTCCCCATAATGGATCTTCACCATATTTACCTGGAAAAATTCTAAAGGTATCTCCCACCCAGACTTCTGCCATATTGCAATCAACAAAAGAGTTGAAATAGAATTTTTCAGTGGGTGTAAGTACTATTTTAGGATTGTCAAAATCAGTTGTTTGCTTTTGTGTGAATGGTAAAATAAAGGCCATACTAAAAGTAACTGTGAACATTAAGCCAATAATTTTAAATATTTCCAACTTTTTCATTTTGATTATAATTAGATTCAGGTAACATCCTAATATACATTAATAAGCTTTGTATTTAATTTAAGGAAATTAGACTAATTTTAAAATTAGACTGACAAAATAAGATTGCGCATAGTTTATCTTTTTTAAGTAAAACTTCTTACTTTTAAAATGCGCATATCTTAAATCGCAACTCAAAAACCACTCATCTTATTTAAATTATAAAATGTCTAAAAGAACAACAAGTTCATCCCGTAGAAATTTTATCAGACAGATCTCCGGTACTACACTGGCATTAGGTGTAGGCTCAATGTCTGTATTTGCAGTTGAAAAAGATCAAATACAAGAGCAGATTCTTCGTTATCAAAAGAGTACTTCATTAAATGATCGCATCAATATCGCCGTTATCGGTCTCGGTATAATGGGACACAACAATGTGAATAGTGCCCTTAAAGTACCTGGCGTCCAATTAGTAGCTGCATGTGATCTTTACTCGGGCAGATTAGAACGAGCGAAAGAACTATTTGGCAAGGATATTTTTTTAACAAGGGACTATCGTGAGATTTTAGATAGAAAAGATGTGGATGCGGTAATTATTGCAACTGGCGATCACTGGCATGCCCGAATTACCACAGAAGCACTGCAAAAGGGAAAGCATGTTTATTGCGAAAAGCCGATGGTGCATTTAATAAAAGAAGGAGCAGGGATTTTAGCGGCGGAGAAGGCAAGTAATAAAATTTTACAGATAGGAAGCCAGCGTGTTAGCAGTATTATATATGCTAAGGCCCGTGAGCTTTATAAATCTGGCGAAATCGGAAAGCTGAACATGGTAAATGCCATCTACGACAGACAGGATGCTTTGGGTGCCTGGCAATATACCATGCCTACAGATGGCTCACCTGAAACAGTAGATTGGGACAGATATATTGCTGGGATGCCTAAAACTCCTTTTGATCCTAAAAAGTTTTTCTGGTGGAGAAATTACCGTCAGTTTGGTACCGGTATAGCGGGTGATTTGTTTGTTCATCTTCTCTCCGGAACTCATGTGATTACGGGCTCTAAAGGTCCAAAAAGTATTTTTTCATCCGGGCAGTTAAGCAAATGGAAAGATGGCCGGGATGTACCGGATGTGGTAACCGGTATTATGGAATATCCAGAAACGGCGGAGCACCCTTCATTTCAGTTAACCCTTCAGGTAAATTTTATAAGCGGTACCGGTGGCTCAGAATTGGTACGGTTTGTTGGTGATGAGGGAATTATAGATGTGGGTGGCGACAGATTAACGGTAAGGCATAATATTTTGCCAAAAGCGCCTGGTATAGGAGGCTGGGATGCCTTGGGTACTTACCCGCAAGCCATGCAAGATTCAATTCTTCAACAATACAATACCAAATATAGTTCTGAAGATCAAAAACGACCAGTTAAACTGGATATAATTTATAAACAACCAGAAGAATACGATGAGCATTTGGCACACCATGCCAACTTCTTTGATAGTGTAAGATCTGGCAAGCCGGTAGTAGAAGATGCGGAATTTGGTTTTAGGGCCGCTGCACCCTGTCTGGCCTGCAATGAAAGTTATTACAAAAAGAAAATAATTTATTGGGATCCCGAAAAAATGAAAATTAAAAATTCTTAATCAATAATTACCATTTATAAATTTTTACCATTTACAATTAATTTAAATTATGAAACTATCCAGAAGAAAATTTCTCGTCAGTAGTTCACTTTCCCTCGCCGGGAGCATGTTGTTATCAAATGAAATTTTTGCCACTAAAATTGGAATGAAAAGTAACTTAGGGTTACAGCTATATTCGGTTAGGGAGGATATGGAAAAAGATCCTATGGGTACTTTAAAACTGTTGGCTGATATGGGATTTAAAAATGTAGAACATGCAAATTATGTGGATCGAAAATTTTATGGATACAGTGCTACCGAATTTAGAAAGGTCTTAAACGATCTTGGACTGAAAATGCCAAGCGGCCATACGGTTATGACTGAAAAGCATTGGGATAAAACAACGAAAGATTTTACTGATGAATGGAAACATACCATAGAGGATGCTGCAATTGTTGGACAAAAACACGTGATTAGCCCTTACATGGAAGAAAGTTCCAGGGAAAATTATGATAACATGGTTGGCTTTCTGGATGTTTTTAATAAATGTGGTGAACTGTGCAAAAAGTCAGGGATGAAATTTGGATATCATAACCACGATTTTGAGTTTACGAACTCGTTAAACGGAAAAATGATTTACGATATTATTCTGGAGAAAACGGATCCTTCGATGGTTACTCAGCAAATGGACATTGGCAACATGTACGAAGGCGGGGGAAGGCCCCTTGAGCTTCTTAAAAAATATCCTGGGAGATTTGAAAGCATGCATGTTAAAGATGAAATTTTAGCAGAGAAAAAAGAAGGAGAAACCAAAAAATATGAGAGTTCAGTTTTGGGTAAAGGAATTGTGCCTGTTAAAGAAGTAGTAGACCTGGCCAAGAAAATCGGTGGAACCACGGAGTTTATTGTTGAGCAGGAATCTTACCAGGGCAAAACCCCGTTAGAAAGTATGAAGGAAGACTTGCGAATTATGAAAAGCTGGGGGTATTAAGTAAACTTAACAGCAAGCGAGTTAATTAAATTTTGACAGAACCTTACTGATCAAATAAATTTTGATTTTTTTAAGGTTCTGTCATTATTGGATTAAAGCCATTTACAATTTTGTAAGTTTTACAATTTTATCGTTTACACCTTCCGGGCTTACCAATTGCATTTGTGTTTGACTAAATTTCATTTTCCCGGTTTTAATTTTTTCCCCAGTTATTACATCAGTCCATTCAATCAAATACTTTCCAACAGGTATAATTAAATTTATTTTGGCCGGTTCAGGTAAAATGGGTTCTATATAAATTACCCGACTTAAAGCGTCTTTCATCGAAAAGGTAAATGCCCCTTGTACGTGCCCTAAAAAAGTTTTATCAGGTTTAAGTGTTGATAAATTTAAACCCTGGAGATAATTTTTAAGTATGTTCAACTGTTTTCGTAGTATCGGACCTCCACCACCCGGTGCTTTATTTTCTACATCTGATCCATCTTCGTGGCCAACACTAAACGATAGATCTAAATGGCCAAATAAGCCACCTCCACTCATCATAAATCTCCAGGCTTGCCTGCGATAAGTATCGTTTTTTCTTCCGGAGAAACCTGTCTCATTAAATCCAATAGCTTTGTTTATTCCATAATTTAAGCTAACCGCATCAGGGTGTGCATAATGAAAATTGTAAATTGAAATATTGGGATCTGTTACCGATACCGGGAATTTAAAGTTGGCAATGTTATGTGAGATTAAATGTTTCTTTCCTAATAACTCTTCTTCTTCTACAATCCAACCAGAAACAACTTGATGCCATTTAGCGGAAGTTTTTGAAGGTACCTGAAGTGTATTTTTCCAATCATTCCAATCTTCTTTCAACTCTTCTTTGCTGATATAGTCGTTTAAAATTAAAACAGTATCGCTCTTATCCGCCCAGGGTTCATTTTGTATTTCAAAATAAATATGATTGTACTGATTTAATTCACGAACCATTTTTCGAACATAAATTTCCTGAAATTTTAAAATTGAGCTGTTCTCTAATGTATTCACCTTATCGAAAGGTATGTTGATGGGAATTTGGTTTATGTTATTTAGGCCATTAAAGGGATGATAAGGCCACCCGTTGTTGTAATAAGATGAAAATAATGTTATCTCAACAAAAATTCCGGCCTGACCTGCTTTTTTGATAAAATCATGTAAACGTTCAAAATAACTTTCATTCCATTTGCTAAGGTCATACTTTTCATTGATTTTCTTCCACGGAAGTACCAGACTACCCTCATTTGGAGCAAGCGTATTTCTTTCGATACCGAAAGCGCCTGGTTTTTCATAATATGCACCCACAAACAAACGGGTAATATTAAGTCCGTCATTTTGTAACGTTTTAAGATAAACATCATAATTAAAGTCCAGGTTTAATACCGCTCCATAATGCTCTCCGGATCCTACTATAACTGTAGGTTTATTTTGATACATAAAATAATGAGGATTTTTTGGAAGTAACTGCAACACCTGATTATTTTGAGCAAACAGCTTTACAGTAAAGCACATTAATAAGATTAGGCGTAGTAAAAATTTCATTGTTTAAAGTAAAGGATTGCACAATGCGATGGATTATGCGATTGGTTCTATTTATAAAACTGATGATAATGTAAGTAAAATTTTTGTGCACTAAAAAAGTAAGTCAATTGCTGATTTAGTGCGGAGTTTACAAATTATTACAGTATTACATGGGTTTTAAAAGCTTTACATCAAGCCAATTATATAAAATAAAAAACCCTTTTCGCTTTTATGCGAAAAGGGTCTAAATTATTTTGCGGTTACCTATCTAACAAATAATTAGATTCGGAGCTGAAGATTGTTACATCATTCCACCCATACCGCCACCACCACCGCCCATTGGCATACCACCACCGGCAGGAGCATCATCCGGGTCATCAGCTAAAACACACTCTGTTGTTAACAACATGGCTGCAATTGAAGCTGCATTTTCCAGGGCAACACGGCCAACTTTAGTTGGATCTATAACTCCTGCTCCGATTAAGTTTTCGTAAACATCGGTACGGGCATTGTAACCAAAATCAGCAGATCCTTCTTTTACTTTCTGAACTACGATGGAACCTTCAATTCCAGCATTTTCACAAATCTGTCGTAAAGGCTCTTCAATAGCACGTTTTACTATCGCAATACCTGTAGTTTCATCCTCATTTGCTCCTTTTAAATTCTCAAGAGCTTCAATGGCACGAATAAAAGCCACACCACCACCGGCTACAATACCTTCTTCTACAGCCGCACGGGTTGCATGTAATGCATCATCCACACGGTCTTTTTTCTCTTTCATTTCTACTTCTGTAGCAGCACCCACATATAATACTGCAACACCGCCAGCCAATTTAGCTAAACGTTCCTGTAATTTTTCTTTATCGTAATCAGAAGTTGTAGACTCAACCTGAGATTTAATCTGACTAACACGAGCCTTAATATCTTCAGATTTACCGGCACCGTTAATCACAATTGTATTGTCTTTATCAACAACAACTTTCTCAGCTTGTCCTAAATAAGTTAGGTCAGCATTTTCAAGTTTGTAACCTCTCTCTTCAGAAATAACCGTACCGCCTGTCAATATCGCAATGTCTTCAAGCATTGCCTTACGGCGATCTCCGAAACCTGGAGCCTTCACAGCAACTACTTTTAAAGAACCACGAATTTTATTTACCACCAGTGTAGCTAAGGCTTCGCCGTCTAAATCTTCAGCTATGATTAAAAGTGGTTTTCCAGTTTGAACTTGTTTTTCTAGTACTGGCAAAAGCTCTTTCATTGAAGAGATTTTTTTGTCGTAAATTAAAATATAAGGATTTTCAAGTTCAGCTTCCATTTTATCCGCATTGGTAACAAAGTACGGAGACAGATAACCACGATCAAACTGCATACCTTCAACTGTTTTCATTTCAGTTTCAGTACCTTTTGCTTCTTCAACAGTAATCACACCATCTTTACCAACTTTCGCCATCGCATCTGCGATAAGCGTACCGATAACTTCATCGTTGTTAGCAGAAATGGCAGCTACCTGCTTAATTTTATTATTATCATCACCAACAGATTGCGATTGAGATCTTAGGTTGGCTACAATTGCTGTAACCGCTTTATCAATACCGCGTTTTAAATCCATTGGATTAGCACCGGCAGCCACGTTTTTGATTCCCGCTGTAACAATTGCCTGGGCCAAAACAGTAGCCGTTGTAGTTCCATCACCGGCAATATCAGCAGTTTTTGATGCAACTTCTTTTACCATCTGAGCACCCATGTTTTCCAATGGATCTTTCAGTTCAATTTCTTTAGCAACAGTAACACCATCCTTAGTGATGATAGGGGAACCGAATTTTTTATCAATAATTACATTACGTCCCTTTGGACCTAAAGTTACCTTAACCGCGTTGGCTAAGATATCAACACCTCTTTTAAGGGCGTCGCGTGCTTCAACATTGTATTTTACTTGTTTTGACATTTTTATTGAGATTTACGAAGTGGGATTTTGAATGTACCGTGGTGAATACATCTATACCACATGCTATTAAGTTTAATAATAATTAAATGTTTTTTGATGCGGAAATTTTAATAACTCTCCATTTCAAGGTGTATCCCCTTTACAGGATTGCAAAAATATCAGACTCACGCATAATCAAATATTCTTTCCCTTCATGCGTAATTTCGGTGCCTGCATATTTGCCATACAACACTTCATCACCAACATTTAGGCTCATCGGGATTAAAGACCCGGTACTATCACTATACTTTCCAATTCCAACTGCAACAACAGTTCCTCTTTGTGGTTTTTCTTTCGCAGTATCAGGTATATAAAGTCCTGATGCTGTTTTCTCTTCGGCCGCCGCAGCTTCTATTACTACCCGGTCGCCAATTGGTTTAATTGTTAATGCCATAGTATGTGTTGTTTTTTTAATTGATTAAAGATGTTCTGCTTTGGTTGTCAGTAACTATGCCAATCAGATCTACAGGATAATTCTTGTCAAAATTTCATTGTTACAGACACAAGCTTATAAAAAGTAAGTAGCCGATGTCATGCTGTCAGTAAAATGTCAGCTAAAAAAGTGGCTTCCTGAATATGAAAGCCATTTTATAGGATTTGTTATTTTTTGGTTGAATCTGTTTTAAAACCAGGTAGGGCAGTTGGCGAAGATAGTGGTGCCGGTTTATTAATCTGGTTTTGGATGTCGTTGTTTGGATTAACATCTCCACCTTTGGGTATTGCCACATTAATTAATAAAGCAAGTACCATTAGTAATATGGCTAAACCCCAGGTTCCTTTTTCTAAAAAATCCCCTGTACGTTGTACACCCATTATGTTATTTGAACCGGAAAAACCTGAAGAAAGACCACCTCCTTTAGGATTCTGGATCAATATGATTAATCCCAATAGAACACAAACTATAATAGCTAAAACAACTAAAGAAACGTACATATATTAATTTATTTTCTTTTCTAAATCAGAAATTTGGTCGGCAAAGTAAGCTCTTTTTTCGGGAAATTTCAAACTTAATTTTTGATACGTGTCAATTGCTTTTTGAAATAGCATTTGCTCCGTATAAATTCCCGCGAGTGTTTCAGAAACCAAATCGTTTGGATCCTCTGCACTTTTACGGGCTTTATTCTCCATATCAAGTTTATCAGCTGATGGAGGATTTATTTGAGGCTCTTCACGAATAAACTTTTCTATAATTTCTTCTTCTTTACTTTTTACCTCAAAAGGAATAGTTTCCGAAAGTAAATTTTCTTTCAATTTGGTGAAGGGCGTTTGGAGATGAAAAATATTTTCCGCTATCTGCTGGTTTAGTTCAATTGCGGGTTTGTTTATAATTTTGCGGGTGGTGTCAAGTTTAAAGTCAGCATAGGGCTGGTAAGTTTCGGCATGCTCTTTCCTGGTTTTTTGCAACCACCAAAGAAATGAATAGGGCATCTGGTCATCATCATACCTTGCGATCTCGTTGGTTTCAGGTGTAGGGTCTGAAGCAGTTTCAGGGCTTTTAGTTAGCTCTTCTTCATGAGGTAAAACTGTTTTGCTTGCAGGCTCCTTATTAAGTTCTCCGGTTAAAATGTCTAGTTTTTGCTCAAAAGCAAAAAAGTCTGTTGAAGAAATATTTTCCAGAATTATCTTTTCTTCCTTGTTTTTAAATTCATTTTCCGAAAGATCCCATGACTTGTAAGCTTCCGGAGAAATAAAATCCTCTGATTCTAATGTTGGTATTTCATCAATTGTAAAGTTCCCATCTTCCCTGATATCTAATCTGTCTGCTGTTTTAAATTCAGAGAGCAGTTCTTCTTTATTATTTTCCAGGGATATTAAATCAGCAGAATAATCTCCATTTTCAATCACTTCAAACTTTGATTGAAGTTCAATTGGAATTAGATTTTCGGGATGATGGATCAGGGCGTAAAGGACAGTTCGGTTGGGGGAGTATAAAGAGGCTTCAGAGATTTTGTTCGTAAACTCTTCAGGGCGTTGCTGATGAAAACCTTTCGCTTCTAAGGACTTTAATATTTGACAATACGGGTATTTACGAGTTAATAATTGTATGGTAGTTAAATCGTTTATGCCAATTTCTGAGGGATTGACTATCCAGCTCAAAAATATTTCCCTTTTATCGCCTAAATTTTGATTTTCCAAAATATGTTTTTTAATAGATTACCAATTAGCGAATGCCCGATTGAAGATATCCTCAGAAAGCTGACGGTTAATTAACGGGATTAACCTGCTTTCCTGGGTTTGCAATGCACCGGCGTTTAAGTCTATATCCTGAAAGCGTGTAAATGATTGTTCAAAACTTTGTTCCGGCTTTAAAACATTGGTATATTTTACACTCACAGTGATTGATAAACGGTTTAAGCCGGCACGCTCATTACCCTGAACCGCTACCGGACGAATGCTGTAATCAGAAATTCTGCCTTGCAAATTTGCGTCGGCATCCGCCCTGATTACCCCTAATCGCGTTTGGTTACGAATACGATTTTTCAATTCTTCTGTAAAAGACTGGCTTAAATAAGGAACTACTAAACTAGAATTATTTTCAAAAAAATCAACTGAAATTGTTTTCATGTCAGGCGGTATTGATGCCCCGGAAAGTTTGTAACTGCACGATTGCTGTAAAACCTGCAAAGAAAATAGAATGGCAATAAGTGCGGTTCTGGTAATTCTTTTCATTTTAGATACTAGTTCAAATCCAACTCCTTAATTTTTCGATACAAGGTACGCTCAGAAATTCCTAATTCATGGGCTGCTAATTTACGCTTGCCTTTGTGCTTTTTCAACGCTTTTTTGATTAAATCAGATTCTTTATCAAACAGCGATAAAGACTCTTCAATTTCTTGTGATTCATCCATCTCACGATAATGATTTTCCTTTTGTGGCTGATGAATAGTTAAAGTATTATGTTCTCCTGAGCCATTACCAAGATTATGAGGTGCATCAATATCACGGTAAAGCTGGTTAATAGTTTGTTCATGGGAAGAATAATCAGCTTGTCCGTTCGCATTTTGAATGATATCTACTACCAGTTTTTTTAATTCAACCATATCTTTTTTCATATCAAAAAGAACTTTGTAAAGAATATCCCTTTCAGAGAATTCCTCTTTGCGGTTTTTTTCAATTCGCATGGGTAAATTATGACCGGATTCGTCGGGTATGTAATTAAGCAGGCTTTGCGGAATTATATTGCGGTCTTTTTCAAGTACAGCTATTTGTTCTGCAATATTTTTTAGCTGTCGAACATTTCCAGGCCAGCTATAATTAATCAGCAGTTGCTGCGCTGCGTCATCCAATTGCAAAGACGGGCTCTTGTACTTGTCAGTAAAATCTGCAATAAACTTTCTAAAAATTAAATAAATATCTTCTTTTCTTTCGCGTAAAGCCGGAATTTTTAAAGGAACTGTGTTTAACCTGTAATACAAATCTTCTCTAAACTTACCAGAGCTTACCGCATCAAAAACGTCTTTATTGGTAGCGGCAATTACCCTAACGTTCGTTTTCTGAACTTTGGAAGATCCCACACGAATGTACTCACCGGTTTCTAAAACTCTTAATAGACGGGCTTGTGTGCCTATAGGCAATTCGGCTACTTCGTCTAAAAAAATAGAACCTCCGTCAACAACTTCAAAATACCCTTTACGGGCTTCATGAGCCCCCGTAAATGAACCTTTTTCATGTCCGAACAATTCAGAATCGATTGTTCCTTCCGGGATGGCACCGCAATTAACGGCAATAAAAGGGCCGTGTTTGCGGGCACTCAAAGAATGAATAATATGCGAAAAAACTTCTTTACCACTTCCGCTTTCGCCGGTAATCAAAACAGAAATATCGGTGGGTGCAACTTGCCTGGCTATGTCTATGGCTCTGTTCAGCAATGGTGAACCGCCAATTATACCAAAACGATTTTTTATATCCTGAACATCCATTTTGCAATTGAAAATTTGAGTATGATTTAAAACCTGATGATTTAAAATTTAATGGTTGACGGGCATCTTCTAATCAGCCAATTTTAAACATCATATCAATTTATTATTCTTCCTATTAATGTCGCCGGTGTGCATTTCTCTACAAGCACATTTACATAATCACCGGCTTTATACCTGGCATCGGCAGCAAAAACAACGGTTGTGTTTTGGTCGCTTTTACCAGAAAAATCGAGTTCTGACTTTTTTGACCTGCGTTCTATCAGCACTTTAAAAGTTTTGCCAACACGTTCAGACAATTTGTTGGCAGAACATTCTTGTTGTTTGGCTAGCACTTCATTAAAACGCCTTCTTTTAATCTCTTCGGGAATGTTGTCCTCATAACGTTTGGCTGCTAATGTACCTGGTCGTTCTGAATACGTAAACATATATGCGAAGTCATATTGCACATAATCCATTATAGATAAAGTTTCCATGTGTTCTTCTTCAGTTTCTGAACAAAATCCGATGATAATATCAGTTGAGATTCCGCACTCCGGAATAATCCTTCGTATTGCCTTAATTCGTTCTATATACCATTCGCGGGTGTAAGTACGGTTCATCATATCCAGTATACGGCTACTGCCGGATTGCACGGGTAAGTGGATGTGCTTACAGATATTTTCATATTTGGCCATCGTGTATAAAACTTCATCCGTAATATCTTTGGGGTGAGAGGTAGAAAAACGGACCCGCAATTCAGGAGAAATTCTGGCGATAAGTTCCAAAAGCTGTGCAAAGTTTACGGCCTCACCCAGTCCTTCTCCAAAGGATTGGGAGTCAGGTTTTGCGGAAGACAGAGTTTGTGTTTCATTGGTTTCAAGTTGCTGCTCCCTTTTCCCTTGGATAGGGGTTGGGGGTGAGGTCTTCCATTTATAAGAATCCACATTTTGACCTAGCAAAGTAACTTCGCGGAAGCCTCTTTTAAACAAATCTTCGGCTTCAAGGATAATTGAATGAGGATCACGGCTACGCTCTCTTCCCCGGGTAAAAGGGACTACACAGAATGAACACATATTATCGCAACCCCTCATAATGGATATAAATGCAGAAATTCCATTGCTGTTTAACCGCACCGGACTAATATCTGCATATGTTTCTTCCCGGGATAACAACACATTTACAGCTCTGTTCCCCTCATCAACCTGGCCGATAAGAGCCGGAAGATCCCGATAAGCGTCAGGACCGATCACTAAATCCACAAGTTTTTCTTCCTCCAGAAATTTTGATTTTAACCTTTCAGCCATACATCCCAACACACCTATAGTTAAACCCGGATTTTTTACTTTAGCAGCACTAAATTCTCTTAAACGATTTCGGACTTTTTGTTCGGCATTATCACGAATAGAACACGTGTTTATAAATATAACATCAGCCTGTTTGTAATCCGATGTAGTTGAAAAGCCTATGTCGGCCATTATTGATGCCACAATTTCACTGTCCGAAAAGTTCATCGCACAACCATAGCTTTCAATAAATAATTTACGTTCTTGTATTACTGCGGTGTTATTAAGCACAAGAGCTTCGCCTTGACGGGACTCATCATGCTTTGTCTCTGTAATTAATAAATTACTATCTTCTAAAAATTTAAAAGGAGTTTGTGCACTCATTAAAATAAAATTTGAGATTGCAAAAGTACGATAAAAATAAGTATCGTGACAGTTTGTCAGCCAATTTTAAAGTAATAAAATCTAATTCATCGTTACCTTACACTAATAAATTAATCTTGCATTTTAAAAATTTTTCGAAAGGTCGATTCAAAATTCCTGTCAAAGCAAAGTGGTTAATTACTGGATTTTTGGTACTAGCCACGTTTATAGTCGGGGCCGCTTTTTACCTGAACATTTTATGGAAACCGTATTTGAGCCAGCATATTAAAGATGCGGTAAGTGCCTCAACGGACAGTTTATATTCTATTTCATTTGAGAAGCTTAACGTAAATGTTATAACCGGAAATGCGACTTTAGCAAAACTTATTTTTAAACCGGATACTGTTGTCTACAATAAACTTTTACGTAATGGTAAAGCACCTAAACACTTATTTAATATTGAGATTGATTTATTAAAATTAAGCCACATCCATCCGTTTAAAGTTTATTTTGAAAGAAAGCTGGATATAAAATCATTGATTATACAGAAGCCAAGAATCCGGATGATCTTTCAAAATAGCAGAAAACGAAACAGCCTTGAGACTGAAAAGCATACAGCATATCAGCGCTTAAGTAAATACTTAAAGGCAATTAAAATAGACAATATCTCTTTACGGGAAGTAAATTTTCAATACATCGATAACAGCCGTAAAACGGATGAATTAAGAAATATAAAAAACCTGGATATTGAGATAAGCGGTTTACGAATAGATTCAGCCTCGCAATACGACAAAGTCAAACTTTATTACGCGGAGGATATTACCGTAAAACTTACTGATTATTTGTATCGTACCAGGAATGGAATGTATGATATTGAAATAAAAGAATTTATCGCTTCTACTAAAAATCACGACGCTAAAATTAAAGGTTTAAATATAATTCCGCGATTTAGTGAAAGTCAGTTTTCCAGAAAATTGAAGAAAAGAGCGGAACGGTATTCTCTAAGATTAAATGAAGTTTTTTTACAGGACATTAATTTTACCGCTTTTAACTCCGAAAGGCGTTTTGTAGCCGGCAAATTGACAATTAGCAATAGCAACCTTGATGTTTTTTTAAACAAGGAAACGCCACGAATGCCTAAAGATTTTACATTAAGTTTTCCGTCTAAAGCACTTTCATCTCTTAAACTGGAAACCAGTATTGATTCTGTTTTTTTTAAGGATCTGCGAATCTCTTACTCAGAATACTCAGCACAATCTCAACAAAAAGGACAGATATTCTTTGATCATATTGAAGGATCAATCACAAATCTCACTAATGATACCGCATTAAAAGCTAAAAATAATTTTAGTAAAATTGCTTTAACCGGTCTTTTAATGGGAAGAGGACGTGTTAATGTACAAATTAATTTCAATTTAGTTGACCCGAAATATGCGTACATGCTTAACGCGGATGTTGGAAACATTAACGCTCCGTTATTAAATCGCATCATCAGGCCATTGGCTTTAATTGAGATAAGGAACGGATCTATAAAACAAATGAAAGTTGCTTTAAGTGGGAATGTTACAGGCGCAAGCGGATCACTATATTTAAAATATAATGATCTTAAGGTTACACTTTTAAGTAAAGAAGAAGACGATTTAAGGTTGAAAAAGATGAGCATTGCGTCTATGGCGGCAAATGTTCTTATCTTGAAAGATGCTAATCCATCTGTGGGACAGGATTTACGAATTGCTAAAATAAAATTCATCCGTACAGATACCACCTCTTTTGTAAACATGAACTGGAAGGCAATATTAGGTGGAATAAAAGAAAGCGTAGGACTTGACGCCAGAACCCAACAACAAGTGCGGGCAAAACTTCAGAAGTTGAAAGTTGAAAAAGCTGATCGTGCCGAACGGCGTGAAATAAGACTTAAAAGGCGTGACAACCGGAGGGAGAAAAATAGGTAAAAAACCCTCCCATTTTTAAAGGGTTCTTTTTTTATGCAATAATAACGGGTTACACCAAATAGTTCCAGCCAAATTTATCATCAGCAATTCCATAACGGATATCGCTTAAAGCTTTTGCCACTTTATTAGAAAACTTGCGTCCGGTTGGATCTGGCAAAGTATATAATTCGCCTTCGTGCCCTATTTGAGCAATATGCGCAACGGTTGCGGCTGTACCGGCTCCAAATGCATCTTGCAAAGTTTTATTTTTGATGGCGTTTACAATTTCTAAAACTGTTACTCTTCGCTCTTCAACAGGCATTCCCCAGGCCCTGGCAAGTTCAAGGATACTGTTGCGGGTAACTCCGTCTAAAATGGTATCCCGGGTTGAAGGTGTAATTAAAACATCATTTATCACAAACATAATATTTGTAGTTCCTGATTCTTCTATGAAAGTATGACTTTTTGAATCAGTCCATATCAGTTGATCGAAACCTTCTTTTTGAGCCAGCTTTGTAGGATATAAAGAACCACCATAGTTCCCGGCAGTTTTAGCATAGCCAATTCCACCTTCAACAGACCGGGCGTAATTTAATTCAATCTTTACCTTTAATGGCTTTGGATAGTATGCCGCAGTTGGTCCGGTAAGTATAATAAATTTATAGGTTTCTGAAGCGTGAACGCCTAAAACAGGTTCTGTGGCAAACATAAACGGCCTGATATAAAGTGATTGCCCCTCAATTGACGGAACCCAATCCTTATCAAGGTTTATCAACTGGCTCATTCCCTGTATAAATAATTCTTCAGGAACCGCAGGCATTACCATTCGTTCTGCAGAAATATTAAACCTCTCAAAGTTTTTAAACGGGCGGAAAATGGAGATTTTTCCGTTTGCATGCCTGAAAGCTTTTATGCCTTCAAAAATTGCTTGTCCGTATTGCAGGGCTGAAGCTGCCGGGTTAATGCTGATTTCCGCATAAGGCATTATTTGTAAATTTTTCCATTCGCCCTCCTGATAATCAGCCATAAACATGTGGTCTGAAAAAACTTTTCCGAAAGGCAAATCATTAAAATTAGTTTGACTTATTTTTGAAGAAAGGATTTTATTTACTTGAATATTTAGTGTATCAATCACGGTTAAGAGGTTTTAAACAACAAAACTACATAAATTGGACTATTATCATATAAATTTCTAATTTATGAGGAACAAGAAATGCCTTAAACCAAGTTTTTACACAGTTCTGTATGATAAAAATTGCGGATTTGTTTTTTATGCTTTTACTTATAAACTATATTACTTATCCCAAAGCCTTAATTACCAAAAATCCCAGGTACAATCCGGATACGCTTAAAGCAAAATTTAGAACGATATTGCTCAATCCTAAACCCTGTTGCCCCTGCTTAAAAAGCTCCACAGTTTCAAAAGTAAACGACGAATAGGTACTGAATCCTCCACAAAAACCGGTTATAAGTAAAAGTTTAACAGATTCACTCAAATTCATTTTGCTTACGCCAATCATGACCAACGTTCCTAAAATAAAGCAGCTTAAAAAATTAACGGTTAAGGTTGCGAATGGAAAGATGCTTTGCCCGCTTTTAAACAGCTTTACCACCATGAAACGGGCTATGCTTCCTAAACCACCTCCTGCAAATACAAGTAAGATATCTTTCATTAGCGGAGAATTTTATGCTGTATGCATGTTGTATGTATTTTGTTGTGCGGTGTGCGTTTTAGAATTTGATCAGATTTAATCTGATTAAAAAAAAATTAATAAAGTATCCTGAATTTGATCGTATGTTCAATTTCCTTCAGATCTTTTAATACCTGCTTATCATACTCGGCACTAACATCGGTAATTACATAACCGATTTTTGAGTTTGTCATTAAAAACTGGCCTGCGATATTTATTCGATGATAGGCGAACACCTGGTTTATTTTGGCCATAATACCAGGTACATTTTCGTGGATATGGATCAGCCTGTGTGCCCCTGCCATTCTTGGGAGCTGTAATTGCGGAAAGTTAGAACTCAAATGGGTATTTCCTTTATTAATAAAATCGATCATCCGTTTAGCGATAAATTCGGGATTTCGGGGATTATTTTTCGGATCATCAAAAACTACAATTCCCATTGCGGTACATATATCCGGCTGAATTCTTAACCTTGAGTTGCCCAAATACCCAATTGTTTTTAGTTTTGTTGCCCTACTTAATTTTTCTTCTTCCAGGCTTTCACCGGCAGCCAGTATCATCATCCCAACATCGGCTACGTACTTCTCTTCAAAACTGGTTTTCTGGCGGATAGAAAAGCCGTCCTTACTAAGAATCTCAATAGCTTTTTCTGACACCTGACCTATAGCCAAACATAAAATGCGGTTTTTGGGATAGGATATAGCCTGCGGAAGTTTGTTAATATATAAGAACTCATCAAAGCTTGGCGTTACGTGGTCCGCTTTTTCCAAAATGGTTTTCCTTTCAATATTCTCCGTAAAGGCGTAAAATTTTTTTATCATCCCAAATTCTTTCAGCTGAAAATCAGAGTGTCCATCGCCAATACCATAAATTTCACCTTTAAGATCCAGGGTTTTTAACAGCTTTACTTTCCCTCCTTCTTCAGAAAGCGGGTTATCAGAATCATAACCGGTTATATCTCCTTTTTCATCAAATAAAAAAGTGTTGGCATAAATATTTTCCCTTTTAATGTGGTAAGCAGAGACCACCGGAACAATAAACTCTTTAAACCCACCCGAGACGATGAGCACATCTTCAGCGTGGTTTTTAAAAAAAACCTTGTTTCGTAAAAAGGAGGAAGAAACCTTTTTTTTAAGTCTTGTAACCAATTGTTTCAGGTGGTCTTTATTGGCCTGTAAAAGATTGATCCGTGCCGTTAAACTCTCCCTAAACGACATTTTACCCTCCATTGCGTCATTGGTCAGGTCTTCAATTCTTTGATATATTTTTTCTTTTTGCGGGTTTTTTTTTAAAGAGATCCGGGCTAACTCATCTAATGCTTCAACCTGGGTAAATGTGCTGTCAAAATCAATGATGTAATATTTTTTCAATCTATTAGGCTTAATTCAGTATTGTTTGGTGATTCGCAAATCTCTAATATAGTTTGTTTAACAGGTTTAAAATTATAGTTCAGAGCATTAGTAATTTTCTGATTTGAGTATCTGGATATTTTTGATGCGCTGTTTACAATCTCTTTTGTCAAACCAGAATCTTTCCCTGTTATGTATTTGGCAAATGAAGATGCCAAATATCCTGTCTTTAACATCCACGGCCGCAATTCAATGCTTGGCGGTGGTAGTTTAAATCCCTCGGCAATAGTCGCAAAAAGATCTTTGTAACTAATGTTCTCGGCGTTGATAATAAACCTTTTGGCTAATATATGGCCTTCCATAAGCCGGATCATAACTGCCGCTACATCCTGTACATCTACAATGCCGAAAGCTCCCTGCGGATAATATTTAAGGCCTTCTTTAACCTGCTTAAATAGCTGGCCACTTCCGTTAAGGCCGGCATTTTTTCCGATAATTATTGAAGGATTGATAATCACTGCTTTCAAGCCTTCGGCAATCCCACGGAAAACCTCCATTTCACTTTCATATTTTGAAATGGCATAATTGCTTTGGTTCTTATTAAATTGCCACTGGTGTTTTTCGGTTATTAACTCACCGGCCTTGCTGTAACCAACCGCTGAAACCGAACTGACATGGATTAGCTTGTTAATTTGATTTTGCAGGCAAACATTTACAACATGGGCGGTTCCCTCAATATTTATCCTCCGCATCAATCGTTTATCAGCCTTGCGAAACGATACCATGGCTGCACAATGGTAAACTTGCGTAACGCCATCCATACTATCATTTAGCGCATGATAATTTAAAAGGTCAGCATCACGCCAATCAATTGTTGATTGTAATTTTAAGTTTTCCGGAATAGTAGAAGATGGCCGTTTAATTGCCCTCACTGTTTTGCCTTGCACCACTAATTGCCTGATCAGTTCTGAACCCAAAAACCCCGTGCCTCCGGTTACTAAGATCATTATTAAAGAATATTTTAAATGCGCTCAAAAGTAAATGAATAAAATAGATATTTGAACGGTTTATAATTTTGCTCATCATAAGCATTGTTTAAAAAATTTTTACAACTTCATTTGCTGCATTTAACATAAAATTGAAATTAACTGCTTTGAAAATCAGGGCTTACGCAATCATAAAAGATACTCCCGCTATTCACTTTAGTCTTGCCTTCAGCAAGAGCTGCCGTTGCTATCGGGTTTATTAAACTTTGGCCATTCGGTGTTATTAATGACCCGTTATAGCTCCATTTAAATTTCAAACTTTAATTATAATTAAAACTCCGTATGTCTTTAGAAGATTTCTTAACGCCCTTAAGTATCGATAAATTAACTCCAAAACAAGGCTTTTTTCAGAGCCAGATTGGAGGATTGATGGATGTGTACAGTAATGATTTTCCTGATCTTGAGGAAGGAAAATATGATATCGCTTTAATTGGAGTTCTGGAAGACCGAAATGCTATAGATAACAGCGGCGCGGCATTGGCGGCAGATTACATACGGGAAAAATTTTATAGCCTAAATGAAGGCAACTATTCAACCCGTATTGTTGATCTGGGAAATATAAAGCCCGGACTAAAAGTATCAGATACTTACATAGCCCTTAAAAAGGTAGTTGCCGAACTGATTAAAATGAACATTCTTCCGGTTATTTTAGGAGGTGGACAAGACCTCACGTATCCTCAGTTTATGGCTTATGAAGAACTTGAACAGAAGGTAGATTTACTGGTAATTGATTCGCATTTTGATTTGGATGAGAATAAAGAAGGAACGATTGAAACAACCTCCGCCGCATATCTGAATAAAATATTACTTCACGAGCCAAATTACCTTTTCAATTTTAGCAACATCGGCTATCAAACCTATTTTGTGAGCCAGGAATCCTTAAAGGTGATGGAAAAATTGTATTTCGATGTTCACCGTTTGGGAGATGTTTACGACCATATTAGTCGTACAGAACCCATTATTCGAAATGCCAATATGATTAGTTTTGATATTTCGGCTATCCGTTCATCAGATGCGCAAGCCAACTCTAACGCCACCCCTAACGGATTTTATGGGGAAGAAGCTTGTCAGATTTGCCGCTACGCAGGGATGAACGATAAGTTAACCTCTATTGGGTTTTACGAGTTTAATCCAGCATTTGACCAGAACGGCCAAACAGCTTCGTTAATTGCGCAGATGCTTTGGTATCTGGTAGACGGGTTTTATCATCGTAAAAAAGATTTCCCTTTTCAGCCCAAATCCCAATATCTTCTATACAGGGCAAACCTTAAAGATGGATCTTATGAACTTATTTTTGTTAAAAGCAAAAAAACCGATCGCTGGTGGATGCAGGTTCCTTATCCGTCAGGGATTTCAAAAAATGAACGTTATCATCTCATTCCATGCAGTTATGACGATTATAAACTTGCCGTCAGCGGTGAAATGCCTGATCTGTGGTGGAGAACATTTCAAAAACTGGTATAAGCGGAATCAAAATCACACTTAAATTAATTTGAACGAAATTTATGGAGGAGGTAATTGTTCTGATTATTTTTATAGATTCATCTTTTAATCAGCTCAAAACTTAACCGATCATCCTTCATGAATTCACTCCAGATCTCCGATTATGTCGTATTTTTTATTTATTTCATAATCGTTTCTTCATATGGCTGGTGGGTTTACCGGCAAAAGGAATCGCAGAAAGAAAACTCAAAAGACTTTTTTCTGGCCAAAGACAGCCTAACCTGGTGGGCAATAGGTGCATCATTAATTGCTTCAAATATTTCTGCAGAGCAGTTTATTGGCATGAGCGGATCCGGTTTTAAAATGGGCCTGGCAATTGCCACATACGAGTGGATGGCTGCATTTTCATTAATTGTGGTAGCCATATTTTTTATTCCTGTTTACCTAAAAAATAAAATCTATACCATGCCGCAATTCCTGAACCAGCGGTATAATTCTACGGTTTCCATGATTATGGCGGTTTTTTGGCTGCTTTTATATGTGGTAGTTAACCTTACTTCCATTTTGTATTTGGGAGCTTTAGCTATTAATAGTATTTCCGGCATAAACATTACTGCTTGTATGTATTTGCTTGGCATTTTCGCCATTATCATTACCCTCGGTGGGATGAAGGTAATTGGCTATACAGACGTTATCCAGGTATTTTTTCTAATCCTCGGGGGCTTGGCTACGACGTATCTGGCTCTTGATCTGGTAGCTACCCATTTTGGCAATCCCGGGGTATTAAATGGCTTTAGCTTTCTTACAGAAAAAGCAGGGGATCACTTCAATATGATCTTTAAAAAGGAAAATCCAAATTACGCCGACCTTCCTGGTCTAAGTGTGCTGATTGGGGGAATGCTGATCGTTAACCTGAATTACTGGGGATGCAATCAATACATTACCCAGCGGGCCTTAGGCGCTGATTTAAAAACCGCCCGAAGCGGTTTGCTTTTTGCTGCATTTTTAAAGTTGTTAATGCCTTTAATTGTCGTTATTCCGGGTATTGCGGCATATGTTTTATATCAGGAAGGGAATTTTCAAACAGATATGTTGCAGGGAGGAGAAGTAAATCCAGACAGAGCATATCCCGTACTTTTAAACTTGCTTCCGGCTGGATTAAAGGGGTTGTCTTTTGCCGCCTTAACTGCGGCTATTGTTGCATCCTTAGCCGGTAAAGCAAATAGCATCGCAACCATTTTTACTCTGGACGTTTTTAAAAAAATAATTAATAAAGACGCGATTGAACCACCCCAGGTAAATATTGGTAGGATATCCGTTGTTGTAGCCATGCTTATGGCCATTCTAATTGCA
>JACMND010000202.1 GCA_014378705.1 Pedobacter sp.
CAGTCCTTCGAGCAGGGCCCGCCCGGCACCCACCCGTCGGAAGCTTGGGTCAACAAACATGCGTTTGATTTCGCCGATTTCGGAATTAATGCTTTTCAGGCTCCCCAGCCCACACACGTTGCCTTCGTATACCGCGAGCAGCAAACGCCCCTGTGGTGGTTGGAATTTGTCAATCAGCTCGATGTCTTGCTCAACTGATTCCGCGGGGTTGTGCGGGTGAATTCCGTACAACGCCTGCATTTCGTTGTTCCCCCAAACCAGGTAGTCAAGCCACAATTTTCTGACGTTGTTTAAGTCATCCGGAATGACAACATTTCTAATTTCTACAGGTAGGCCGTTGCGCATCATGGAGTTTGAATTTCATAGAATTACGCGTTAAGCAGTTGGTGCGAGTGTACCGGCCGCAACTGGTACGCAGCCAAGAAGCAACTCCTGCGCGACGCTATTCGGGGGTACTTGGTTAACCCCTTTATCTTCTGCCTACCCCAGCTGCGTAAGTTCCATGACTGCAGACGAACCGCATTTAGCAAAGCCTGACTATTCAGATGGCCCGAAAACCAGGTTTTACTAAAGACAATGGGTGAAATGAAAAGCCTCTGAAAGCCAAAATGGCTTTAAATGCAGTTGGAAAAGCCGAGCTTTTTCAAACGCGGTTAGTCTGCTGGTGACTGCGTCGTTTCGCATAACGTTCGAGGCTTTGTGCAGTTGGGGAATTAACAAACTTTCTGCCCGGAACTGAACCTAAATTTATAACTAAAAGCCGAAGTTAAGAACCACTGCCCAACAGAATTCCGTCCGCCGAAACCAAAGCCTGGATATGCATTGCCGATGATTGTACTTCCGTCAAGCCCCAATTGCACAAAACCTTTTGTTATGCGTTCGCTTTTTTAATGATAAATTACTTTTCTAAAATACCATCCTCTTGGGTCAATAACAGGCAGTGTTTTACTTTTTATTATAAAAGGCTTATCCTTAGTAGCATTCATTGTCGTATGTATAATACCCTTATCTGTAGAAATATCAAGAGGCAAAGATTCAATTGGCGCATTATTGATAGCTATAAAATAGGATTCGGAATCTTTTTGATACACATTAATTTCTATTACTTTGTTAGTGTACAAATAAAAATTGAAAATTGGGTGTAAATCTTTCCCCGATTCTTTAATAAAAAACTTTTCTACATCATCTGATGTAAAAAATTGGTTGTATGGATATTTGATATCGGTAGCAAACTTCTTGAGCGCAGGAAAAAAAAGGCTGTCTCCCACAACATATCTTAATGTGTGCATAAGCATAGCTCCCTTTTTATAAATATCACCATTATAAATCTCTTCTACCTTTAACCCTTCACCTTGCACTATGGGTTTTTTGTTCCCAACTCTTGATGTGTAAAATCTGTATTTAAGCATTTGTGCATCATACGCTGTTTCACCACCAAGTTCTCTCAATGCCAATGCTTCTGCATAAGTGGTAATACCTTCTTGTATCCACATGTGTGCCCAATCTTTATTGGTAACTTTATTTGCCCACCATTCGTGCGCATATTCGTGAAAATAGATATCATGGTAATCTAATTTACCTGGAAACGAAATAAATTTCAAACTATCACTAAAAGTAATCATGGTTTGATGTTCCATGCCTGAATTGGGCACTTCGGCAATACCAATTTTTTCTTTTATCCATGGATATTCACCAAAATATTTTTCCAGAATGCGTGTATCTCTTTCTTTAATATCAATTAATTTTTTTGCCATAGAAGTATCCTGTTCAAGTATGTAAAGCTCAATAGGGACAGAGTTACCATCGCAAGTGGTGTAATTTCGATTGTATACTTTATACTTTCCTATATTGAAAACTATGCAATAATTGCTAATAGTATAATTCGTTTTCCAGTGCCATGTTTCTTTTTTGTTTTTTTTGGCTTTGACAGATTGAAGCAAACCCGGACCAGCAACCGACAGATGATTGGGAATGGTTATGAATAGATCAGCTCCCTCATTTGGTTCATCGCTTGGATGATCCTTACACGGAAAATATGTTTTTCCGCCATCGCCTTGGCAGGTGATGTTTACGAACGAGTTTCCATTTCTATCATTTGTCCATGTAAAACCACTTTCCCATGGCGGACGTACTGGTACAGGCGGATTTCCTTCATAATATATCCTTACAATATGTTTTGTAGCAGAAAAAGTAGATTTATTAATAATATAAATCTGGTCATCTTTTAAAACAAAGAGTCGTTCTTTATTATTAACAATAATTTTGTTCACTTTCATTGTGTGCGTTAAATCAAACAATAATGTATCAGTAGGTGAACTCAAAATCAACTCAATCTCCGTATAACCTTTGATTGCCTTCTTATCAATGTCCACATCTAAAGCAATTGTATAGTGCCGTATGTCCATAATAGCCTGCAATGGTTTGAGCTTTCCACCTGAAGACATGCTGAAATTTGGGGCTTGTGCTTTTAATTTACCTGTAAAGATGCACAGTACTATGAACAAGGCTGTGGTTAAGTTTATTTTCATTTTTTTTAATTTTAATGATGTAATTCTCTGTTCAAAGTGCCACCAACATTTGGATTGCCGCAACTCGAAGCTTGTGCGGGTTGCGGCAATCCATCCTTAGTCCGCAACTTAGTTGCGGGATACCGCCCAAAATGGGGGTGCTTGCCGCAACTCGCCGGTCAAGGCGCAGGCTATTGAGTGGAGAAGGTGAGCGGGTGCGTTGGGCGGCATGAGGATGGATTTCGGTGGTGTTGCTGCTGCTGCTGTGGCCCAGCAACGCCTGGATGACGTGGGTATCGGGGCCGTCCCATCAGATTTGCACAAATTAAAGCTTACTGCCGCCCCACGTCGTTGATTTCAATCCAATACCCATCGGGGTCCTGGAAGTAGACTTGCCTGACCCCATCGGCGCGGCGGTTGACGGTGTGGGCCGTGCCGGGCCAGTCGGAGTAGGGAA
>JACMND010000203.1 GCA_014378705.1 Pedobacter sp.
AACCCAGGCCACCTGAAGTTTAGATACATTTTGGGTATTAATTTCATTTCCGGAAGAATACCTGATTCCGTCATTTGAACCTGCAAAGGTTGACCAGCTCTGGTAAATGTCCTTAACAGGCGGTATCCAGCTGGCGGCTAGGAAAAGGATGACGGCGCAGAGGATATAAAGTATGCGTTTCATGCAAAAAATATTATCAGGAAGAAATTTAAAAGTGATTCTAATCTATTTCTAATATAAATATAATGAGGTCCTAATATTTTAAGGATAGTTTTGTAAAAGTAAAGATCTAAACAGTTTAAGTTCTTATTCTTTTTAAGATATTTTTACAGACTATTATGTTAGAACAACCAAACATACTTTTTGTAGAAGATGAAATTAAAGTAGCCACTTTTATAAAAAAAGGGTTGCTTACCCAAAATATTCTAAGCGAAATTGCTTTCACCGGACTGGAAGCAATAGAATTATTCAAAAAAAACCATTTTGACTTAGTTATTTTAGATATCGGTCTTCCTGATATGAGTGGTTTGGATCTATGCAAACATATTAGAGACAATAATTCTAGAGTTCCAATATTAATGCTCACTGCCATGGGTAGTTTAACGGATAAGCTCTCGGGATTTGAAGTGGGTACTAATGATTATATGGTCAAGCCATTTGACTTTATGGAATTGTTGGTTAGGGTAAGATCTTTATTAAAATATTGTCCTGAAATTGTTGGGAAAGAAAACATCATTCAGGTTTCGGATTTAGAATTAGACCTAAACGAAAAAATTGCACGAAGGTGCGGGAAAGAAATTGAATTAACTGCCAGAGAATTTAGTCTTTTAGAATATTTGATGCTAAACAAGGGAAAGGTGCTCTCTAAGGTAGAGATAGCAGAGAAAGTATGGGATATTAATTTTGATACACACACGAATTTTGTCGAAGTTTACATCAATTATATTCGCAATAAGATAGACAAAGGTTATCCAAATAAGCTGATTCATACGGTAGTTGGAATGGGTTATATGCTTAAGCAAAAATGAGCATCAGAACCAAAATGACAGTGCTTTTTTTAAGCATTGTCACGATTTTATTATTAGTCTTTTGCACAACTATCTACTTCCTAAGTGAAATTTACCGGCAAAAAGAGTACAAAACGCGTCTACGACAAGAGGCATTGACAGCAGCAACTGTACTGTTTAACAAAGAAGAAATAAGCCCCGATTTGTTAAAATTATTGGCCAGAAATCAAATGACTGTTCTTAATAAAGAAGAAATAGTTGTTTTGAACAATAAAGATGAAGTTATATACCATATTGGCTTTAAAAATTATAATATTGAGAAATCGATTATTAATGATATAAAAACTGAAAAAGAACTTTTTTGGCAACGGAATGAAATAGAAAAATATGGAATGGTTTTTAAAAATAAAAATCAGGATTATATTGTAATTACATCCGCGGTAGATAAATATGGATTAAGTAAACAGCAAAATTTAGCGTTGCTGTTAAGTTTTGGCGGAATATTAGTACTGATTTTCAGTGCTGTTGGAGGCTGGTTTTTTGCCGGAGGTTTGCTGCGACCAATGCAACAAATGATCAAAAAAATTGATAACATCAATGCCTCCCATTTAAATTTGAGGCTTAGCCACCATAATAATAGAGATGAGTTAGCGCAGCTCGCTTTAAGATTCAATGAAATGCTAGACAGGCTTCAACAAGCCTTTAACGTGCAGCGGTCTTTTGTATCCCATGCCTCACATGAATTACGCACCCCACTCACAGCCATTACCGGACAGATCCAAGTTTCGCTACTAGCCAATGATAATGCTGATGAATTGAGACTGATGGCAAAATCTGTATTGGAAGATGTAAGTCAGTTGAATAACCTAACCAATAACCTGCTAGAACTTACAAGCATTCATGCTGAAGATACGGACATTACAGTAGCTCTGGTAAATATCGTGGAATTGTTATGGCAAGTGAGAAGCGAAATTTTAAAAAAGCATAGCAGTTACGAAATTTTAATAGCCTTCGATGAAGTTGAAGATCATTTACCAGAAATTTATGCTAATGAGTCATTAATTTATATCGCACTCATAAACTTGGTAGAAAATGGAGTTAAATTTTCCCCGGATCACTCTATTAATATCAAGCTAAATTCATCCGAAAACGAGCTGATTATTACGTTTCAGAACAAGACCGATGATCTATCAGGGCTAGACTTAGCGAGCCTTTTTGAACCTTTCATAAGGGGATCGAATTCAAAAAACACAAAAGGTCATGGTGTTGGTCTATCGTTAACAAGGCGAATAATTCAATTGCATAAAGGAATTTTAACAGCACGTTTAGCTAGCCAGGAAATAATTGTATTTGAACTTAAATTAATTAAGAAAAACCCTGAACAAAGAGGTTAAGTTTATCATCAATTCGGCTAAATTCTAATCAATTTCTAATACGAGTTTAAGGCTGGTCTAATTGGTGATCATTAAGTTTGTACTGTTTAAATAAATGTATTTTAATCTAAAAAACCAGTATGAACTCAAAAACAATTTTATACACACTATTATCTTCAATTTTCCTGGCTAGTTGTACTATCGTTAAGCAAGGGGAAGTCGGCGTAAAACGTTCGTTCGGGATTATAAATCCAAAGCCCTTAATGGAGGGAGCTAGAGGTTTCAACCCTTTTACTACCACTATTATAAAACTTCCTACACGAACAATTAACATGGAAGTTCGGTTGCCCTTACCATCTAAAGAGGGATTAACTGTACAGTCTGAAGTATCTATTTTATATCGATTAGTAGGCACTTATGCTCCTCAAATTATAGAAAATTTAGGCCGCAGTTATGAACAGGTGGTTATTTTACCTGTGTTTAGGTCTGCCGTTGCTGATATATCTTCTCAACACTTTGCAAAAGATATGCATACTGGGCAGAGATCTGTGATAGAGAAATCTATTAAGGAATTGATGACAGAACAATTGAAAGACAGAGGATTTGTGGTAGAATCAGTTTTATTAAAAAGCATTATTCTACCTGAAGGATTAACAAAGGCAATTGAAGAAAAATTAGAGTCAGAACAAGATGCGCAGAGAATGCAGTTTGTATTAGATAAAGAACGTCAAGAAGCCACCAGAAAAACGATTGAGGCTGAAGGAATTAGAGATTCACAAAAAATAATTTCAGAAGGATTATCCCCTTTGTTACTGCGCTTCAAAACTATAGAAGCATTTAATAAGCTTTCTACCTCGCCTAATGCAAAAACAATTATAACGAACGGAGAGCAGCCGTTAATGTTTAACGGTGACAAACTTTAATATAATTCGTTTTCTAAAAATAACAGTCATGCAAACAGTCAAAATAGTATCGATAATCCAGAAAAAGATAAAGAGACCAAACTTCCTGCTGTACCTTGCTTTCTTTAGTCTGGTCTCGTTTCCAATAAAATTTGTGAATGCACAAGTCTTGGAAAAAGAGTACACAAAAATAGAAGAAGCTTTAAAGGAGCCGGATAAAGTAATTAGGTTAAACTTAGAGAACCAAAAAAATCATGATCACTTTAAAGACCTGGGGAAATTTAAAAATTTGGAGTACTTAAATCTTCGGAACACTGATCTGGATGTTGTACCTGAAGAGATATTAACCTTGAAGCACTTAAAAATATTAGACATTGGCCACAATGATTTCAGTCTTCTTCCTAAAAACTTTGGCTCCTTAAGAAATTTACAGGAGCTGTATTTAGATGAGGATAAAAATCTTAACCTTTACGAGGATTTTGAAATTTTGAGTAAGCTTAAGCACTTAAAAATATTACATCTCGAAAACGACGGTATTAAAGAATTACCGGGAAATATTGGCAGACTAAGCGACCTCGAAAAATTGTATTTAAGTGGAAATGATTTAAAAACCATTCCTATTGAAATCAAGGGACTTAAGAATTTAAATTATTTAGATATTCACCACAATCCAATTATTGCCCCTTTAAATATTATTAAAACATATAAGGGTGGTTTGAAAATAAAGTTCTGATGAGTGTATGAACTTTGTGTTGTGAGTCATGAGCTATGCGTTACAAGCTTTCCAAAAAGCTTAAGACCATAACTCAATTTCACTTTTGGGTAATTCCTGTTGTCATCGCTTATTCTCATTCTTAATTTACTAAAGACATCGGTGTATTTAAGTGAATGATAGAGGAAAAACTCAAGAATTGCTCAGAATTAGCAAGGAATAGTGAACCAAAAAGAAGTTCCTTTACCAAGCTCACTTTCTACCCCAATTCTTCCATCGTGATCTGCAATTATTCTTGAACAGATATATAACCCTAATCCAAGCCCGGAATATTGCTGCCCTTTGTTGTCTGCCCTGTAATAAATGGCAAATAAATGAGATAACTTCTCCTTTGGAATTCCCGGCCCGAAATCTTCAACAGAAACCTTGACAGAATCCGGTGTCCGTTCACAATGTATTATGATTTCTTTGGTCTGAGACGCATACTTAATACAATTATTTAAGAGGTTCGTAACCACCTGTTCGATTTTCAGATAATCAGCTGATACTTTGATATTTATATCACCATCGATTTTCACTATAAAACCATCTATCCTCATGGTTTCGCAACAGGAATTAAGCAAGTCAGAAAGAGTAAAAATAGATTTTCGAAGGACAAGCTGACCCTTTTCGAGCTTAGTAAAATCAAGAAGGTCATTAACCAAACTGGTAAGCTTCTGAACATTCTTATTGGCCAATTCTACCATCTTTGTAGTAAGTGGATTTATATTGGTTTCC
>JACMND010000204.1 GCA_014378705.1 Pedobacter sp.
GGAAGTTGACAAAATAAGGGAAAGTATTAAACGGGCAGCACAAGAACTGTTTCGTAAATACGGATACCACAAAACAAGTGTAAACGAGATAGCTAAGAAAGCAAAAATAGCTAAAGCTACCATTTATAAATATTTCGATAGCAAGGAACTGCTCCTACAGTCGATATTAATGGATTACATCCGTGCAAGCGTTCACGAAATTATCCATAACCCAGCCGGAGACATTGATCAGGAAGCCTATCTGAGCAAAATCATCTTAAAAACGAGTCGCTTATCCTATACAGTTTGTAATGAATTTATTGGTTGGGAATTCATCAGGGAATCTGCAAACTCACAAGAATTTTTAAAGACCTTATCAGACGATCTTGAAAAATTGTTAATCCAATCCTTCAACGAAACGCAACTTTTCCAAGCAGATCATTATTCAGAACGCTTACGATTTTTAATTAAAGCAAGCAAAAGCATCGTTTTTTCATTCGCTTTTACTTCGGTAAGCGATTCGGACGTTCGGAAAAATTTTATCAGTTTTCAAAAGGAGATTTTACCTTATTTAGTGAAAGCAGCAGTCAAGTGAGTTGGGAGATATGAGATGTGAGACATTAGACTCAAGATTTCAGACTTCAGACATCATACCTCATACCTTACTTCCCAGTTACCATAAACACAACCCGGCGGTTTTTTACCTCATCTTCAGCATCTGCTTCTGGAAAAACCTTTAGTTTGGAGCTTCCTAAACCTATAAAGCTAAGTCGATTGGCGCTAACTCCTTCCTTAATAAAAAATTCGTAGATAAATTTGGCTCGGTTAACCGACAAGTTAACGGTTCCTTCATCAATATCTAAACCGTCACGCCCGTCAGATTCGCAACAAATATGGCCTTGGATTTCAATGTTTACGTTCGGATTTTTCTTTAATACCTTCAACATCCTAACCAAATACGGTACAGCTTCTGATCTCAAATAATGCCTTCCCGGTTTAAAAGTTATTTCATCCAAACTAATGGCCTCGCCAACATTTAAACTTGCTATCCCATTTATCCGTTCCTTTGCCGTAAGGTTGTTATCCTCAATAATAATCGGCTCTCTTCTTACAATTTTTGCAGGAGGTTTTGGCAACCCAACTGCTGGCTTTGGTTTACTTAACACAACTTCATTATGATTATAAATCACATCCACCCTTCTGTAAAGTGGGTCGCCTTGCAAGCCAGTTGTAATATAACCTACAATCTCCCCTTTGCCAGAGGCAGAAATTTCAAAACCGGTTATCAAAGAATCTAAGTAATGCTTTATTAAAGTGGCCCGCTCTAAAGCTAATTTCTGATTGTATTCAATCGCTCCTAAAAAATCCGCATAGCCAATTAAGGCAATCTGCTTTTTTAAACTATTGGATTGCTTGATTAAAGAATCAAGTTTAGTGCTATTGGTTAAGTGCTTTTGATTGACATTATAATAAACTCTCAACGTGTCCGCTGGAGCAGCAACTACTAGTTTGGAAAGCATTAAAAAAAATAATAAAATTTTAATTTTCTGGTACATACGTTTTAAATCAATGTGGCCTTAATGTAATACCACAATCATTTCAGGAAAATGAGCCCGATTTTTCGATGCTCTATTGGTAAATTTTTAAAGTACTATAATGATACGTTTTATGTTTTCATTAATTGCGAATTAATTACATGTGCTTCACACATACAAAATACCAAAACAACAGCCTGTAAAAAACGGGTAGCGAAGTATAAATAGGCATAAATACGAGCGATAAGGAAACTCCAAAAAGCCGCCGAAGTATTAAATTTCTACACGGCAAAGTCTCAGATGTCAAATACATAAAGCACATATACTAATTTGGTTTTTGGTATATATTGCTTATTTTTACCTTATTAAAGTATGTTATCATGAGTAGAGAGATATCTGAATTTTCAATTACGATTGACGAGCACTTCAATTGCGACCATAAATCAAAACGAAGCAGCATCATCTATTTTTTACTAAGCTTATTTTTATAAAATAGCTTTCTTTCCTTTTCACTTGGAAAAAATGCCAAGAGGCAACACTTTATGCAGTATAATTTCCATCATCCTATCCTAAAATAAAAATCTTAATTTTGCCGCACATGAAAAAAGTGCGTTCTGAATTACAAACCCTGGAAAATATTCAGGTTATTGATATTGCCGAAGAAGGAAAAGCCGTTGCGAAAACCGACGATTTTGTATTATTCATCGAAAAAGCCGTTCCAGGCGATTTAGTTGATGTGGAGATTTATCGTAAAAAAAGAAACTACGCCGAAGCTCGCATAAAAAGTTTAGTTAAACCTTCCGAACATCGTACAGACCCTTTTTGCATCCATTTTGGAACTTGCGGGGGATGCAAATGGCAACACATGACTTACGAAGCGCAACTTCACTTCAAACAAAAAAGTGTGGTTGACGCCTTAACCCGCATCGGGAAAATTGATGTAACGGGCATAGAACCCATCTTAGCCTCCGTTGAAACCCGCTATTACCGAAATAAACTGGAATTCACTTTTTCTGATAAGCGTTGGTTCATGGATGGTGATATGCGAGGCGACGAAACTTACAACATGAATGCGCTTGGATTTCATATCCCCGGCCGTTTCGATAAAATTTTAGATATCGAACATTGCCACCTACAAGCAGATCCATCAAATGATATTCGGAACGCTGTTCGTGAATATGCGCTAGAGAATAATCTTTCCTTTTATAATCTTCGCAATCATGAAGGTGCGCTGCGTAACCTAATAATTAGAACTTCTACTACCGGAGAGCTGATGGTTATAATGGTTTTCGCTTACGTAGATCAAGATCAAATCCAAAGCTTGATGTCTTTCGTTCAAGCAAAATTCCCTCAAATTACTTCGTTATTATACATCATTAACGAAAAGAAAAACGACACTATTTTCGATCAGGATATTCATGTATTTGCCGGCAGAGATCACATTTTCGAAAGTATGGAAGGCCTGCAATTTAAAATTGGTGCTAAATCTTTTTACCAAACAAACTCTGACCAAGCACATGAATTATATAAAATTACCCGTGATTTTGCTGAATTTAAGGGCCACGAGTTAGTTTATGATTTATACACCGGCGCCGGAACCATCGCAAATTTCATCGCCAAAAGCGTAAAAGAGGTTATTGGCGTTGAATATGTACCAACCGCTATTGACGACGCTAAAATAAATTCTGATCTCAACAATATCACCAACACCAAGTTTTATGCAGGCGACATGAAGGATGTTTTGGTACCAGCATTTATAGCAGAACATGGCAAACCCGATGTGGTAATTACCGACCCACCAAGAGCCGGAATGCATGCAGATGTGGTGCAAAGATTGCTGGAAATGGAAGCAGGGAAAATAGTTTATGTAAGCTGTAATGCTGCCACACAAGCTCGGGATATTGCTCTGCTTTCTGAAAAATACGATGTAACCAGAATTAAACCTGTTGATATGTTTCCGCATACACAACACGTTGAAAATGTGGCTTTATTAGTTTTAAGAGCCGTTTAATTAAAAAACCTAATGGATTTAAAAGACTTATTCAAAGCACCTGAAAACGACGACGATGACAAGGCACCACAGAAGGAAAGCCCGCTGGTAAGTCTGCAATCTGATTTAAAATTATATAATGACTCCATCAAAGAGGTGTCACAAGAAATAATTTTGGAGGGAATTTCTAATTTTCCAATTTTCATCACCCATCAACATGTCGTAAATCTGGGTGAATCCATTCTCGATAAAGATGAACTAAATACCAATTGGAGTGTCAACGCATCTACCCTTGAAGAATGCGTGGAAAAAGGAGTTATCGATAAGTCGAAAAAAGAACGCTTTATTGCCCAATACAAAAATCCGCACGAGTTTATGTGTTTGTTCGTAGTGGTGCCAGAAGGGGCAAATTTTGTATTTAATCCGTATAAATAAATATTAAGGCAGCAGATATAAAACCTGCTGCCCTATATATTAAAATCTACTTTAATTTTTAGAAAATCAGGGTTCCTTTATCCATCGGAGACACCAGTCCCGTTATTCATTCCAAATCCTCGTCTCCCCTTCCTCACATCCATTTCACACTTCGGGTTTTCCATTACTACCGGGTTTATTACCGATAAAGCAGGATATCTATTGACAGGCAGTCCATTAACCCGGCAACCACACTAGTTTTTGTGGGCATTTGCCATTTTAGAAACTTCCTTGGTTACCACCTGGGCATCACCCCTATAATTGATGTTTGATAAACCGCTTGCATTGATGTTTAATGTTTTATCGGCAACTACACTTACGTTTGCCACTCCGCTCGTTTCTGCCTTTACATCTATTGCTTTTAAAGCATAGGCTTTAATATTCGATGCGCCACTTGCTTCCACGTGCAATGTGTTCGCTTTGCCGCTAAAAGTAGCATTCGATGCACCTGATGTTTCCACTTCCAAGTCGTCCACATCTAAATCAAGGGTGGCATTATTGGCTTCCGAAAGGTCAATGACAAGCTTATCGGCTTTGATGGCATTTTCTGTATGGAATGTGGTTGCGCCGCTCCCACTAATTTTAGTTAACGATTTGTAGGTAACATACACTTTCAGCTTTACATCATTAAACTCATTTCTAAACCCATTTCTGTCTTCAAACTTTATTTGAAGCGCATTACCTTGAACCTTAATTTTTACTCGATCCATTAACGATTTCAAATTTATATCTACTACCACCCGTTCCTCATCACCTTTTGTTAAATAAACTTGGGCAATTCCTGACGCATTTATCGAGCTAAACGGACTCACGGTTCGCTCATCTTTTGAGCTACTATTTTGTGAAAAAACATTCACTGAATAAATCATCAGTAAAATTAGGGTGCCAAAATTAAGTAAGGTTTTCATGTTTTTGATTTTAATATGTTTTAATTAAACGATTGCTAACGAATGTTGTTTTTAAGGTTTATGATGTTTATATGACGTCGAAAATGCCAGTTCGTTGCATCCACATAAATATTTAATTCCTATTTAAGCTTATTATCAAGAAATATGTAATTTCAAACGAAATTTCAAACCCAGTATGGTGACTAAAAAGTTATTGATTTTAAACCAGGTGCAAATAAAACAGAAGATAGACCGGATGGCTTATCAAATTCTGGAAGACAATCTGGATCAAACAGAAATAATAATGGCGGGAATCATTGACCGGGGTCATCGGCTTGCCCAACGTTTAAAAACGGTCATAGAAAGCATCTCTGATGTGAAGGTGAAACTAATTCGTTTAGATTTTGACCCAACCGATTCGGTTTTACAATACCAATCAGATATTCCTATTTCTGAAGCAGCTAACAATGTAGTTATTTTAGTAACCGATGTGTTAAATAGCGGCCGGGCGTTGGCCTACGGCTTGGGTGTATTTTTGAATCTCCCAATATTAAAAATCAGAACGGTCGTTTTAATTGATAGAAGCCACCGAAATTTTCCCGTTTCATCTGATTATACGGGCCTTGAATTGGCCACCGTTTTAAAGGAACATGTTGATGTTGTTTTAACTGAAGATGGCGAAGGAGATGCCGTTTATTTGAGTTAACATTAGCTTAGACGAATTTTTCAAACAGCTACGAGTGCTTGACGATTACCTTAAATCTGTTTACCTGATCGGAATCATCATTTGGAAAATAAGCAGTTGTGCTTTCTAAATTGATCAGGCTCGCTTCCCTTCCAAGTCTGCCCCTTAGGCAACGAAGCTACCGCATTCCTGCTTTTTAATAATTGAATTTAAAAAGATAGTACGGTGTTTCAATAATTAACTTCACACAGTTTGAATTCTGAAAATTTTCAATAAATTAAACTATCCAAATCACTGGCTAAGCAACCTGCTAATTTATACCTTCATACAATGTTACCTGTTCTTATAAAAGACATTATTCCATGTGCTAGCTTAATGAGTTCGTACAGAAATATCGTGTTTACAGGTTTGTATTTGCTGGTGATGTAACCCCGCCCGAAAAATATTACTATCCCCGGGCAGAACATTGCAACTTTTTATGTCAAAGATATTCAGCGCTTTCGATTTTTAGACTCTAAAGTAATTTGCGCTTTCCCAAAAAGTGTCATAGTAGGTATGTTTAACATTCCCGTAATTCGATATGGAGGAAACGATTTTTTGGCAATTAAGGTAGTGCTGCACCCAACCGCCTTATACAGATTAACGGGCTTTCCAATTCACCAACTTACAAACACTTTTATGGATGCGAAAGAAGTGTTTGGTAAAGATATTCGTTTAGTTAATGAGCAACTAAACCATTTGGATGATCTAGTTGAAATGCTAAAGATTATTGAATCGCTTTTAATTAAAGAAGTCGCTCATTGTACCAAACTGATACACCCCATAGATAAAGTTGGACGGTTAATGCTTCTCTTGGAAGATACTGGACTTGCTACCTTTGACTGGAGGGAACACGATGGGCAGATTTAAGTAAATGTTTAAATTTGACTAAGATGAGCAAGCGAATATTTGATGAAAACTTTAAGAAGATGGCAGTAGAGCTATCTTACGCAAAAAATAGTGTCAAACCTGTAGCGGAAGAGCTGGGCACAGATCCTGGCCGATTGAGTAAATGGCGGCAGCGCCAACCCACGCCTAAGGCACCTGTTATAGCCATTAGTGACGACCAGAAAGAGATTATAAGGCTTCAAAAGGAATTGAAGGAGGCACAACTGGAGCGTGATATCTTAAAAAAGGCGGTCGGCATCTTTTCCAAGGGAGACGGGCGATATTCGGGTTTATAAAAGAACACCGAAAGAAATTCCCCGTTGAAAAGATGTGCCCGGTTTTAAAAGTGAGCGTTAGCGGCTATTATTACCGGCTGAAACATCCGGTAAGTTTAAGGGCAAGTAAACAGGAGGATCTTTTGGCGCATATCGACAGGATCTACCGCAAGAGCAAATGTCGGTACGGCAGCCCTCGGATCGCAATGGAATTAAACATACAGGGCATCCGTGCTTCTAGGCCCCGGGCGGCCAGATTGATGCGAAAAGCACATATTCGGAGTATTGTCAGGAAGAAATACCGTGTACAGACAACGGATTCAAGGCATTTATATCCGATAGCGGAAAATCTCCTCCAAAGAGATTTTTCCGCGGTTAGCTTAGGGGAAAAATGGGTGTCGGACCTGACGTATATCCAAACAAACGAAGGCTGGCTATACCTCACCAAGATTATGGATTTGGCAGACAGGAAAGTGATAGGCTGGGCTTTGAGCGATACCATGGAGGCAAGTACCACCACTGTGCCCGCCTGGCAGATGGCCATAAGGAACAGGCCAGTCAGAGCTTCATTGATATTCCACTCGGATAGGGGAATACAGTATGCCTGCACGGATTTCAGGGAGCAATTTAAAGGGATGCCCGCAATTCAGAGCATGAGCAGAAAAGGAAACTGCTGGGACAATGCCGTATCGGAAAGCTTTTTCAAAACCATGAAAACGGAGATGGTATACCATATATAATTTCAAACCAGGGCGCAGGCAAAACTGGCAATATTCGAGTATATTGAGATTTGGTACAACCGGGAAAGAAGGCATTCAACATTAGGATATTTAACACCTTCTGAAATGGAAAAATTATTAATGAGTAACACAATTTCTGCCTGACTTAAATCCTCCAGTAAACTATTGCAATTCCACCATACTGCTGGTAGATTTTACTAATCAGCTGCGAGCACAGGGCAAAAATTTAGAAGAAGCCATTCGTGAAGCCGGTGAAGTTCGTTTTTTGTCAATCATCCTTACTTCCTTAACTGCTATAGGAGGTTTGATGCCGATCGCTTTGTCATCAAACCCTTTAATTTCGCCATTGGCTGTAGTAATGATTGGTGGGTTGATTAGTTCAACTCTATTATCCAGAATTGTAACCCCTGTGGTTTACAAATTGATACCGCCGAAGATAGATATGGTAAACTAGTTTGCTAAAGCTGCTTAATTTAATAATTTAAGCGGCTTTTTAACAACGTAACTATTTTATAGAGCAAAAAACATTTAGTTATTATTTAGCTTATGGTAATAGCGGTTTACTTCATAAGTTTATTATAGTAAATTAAACGGTTAAGTAAATTCATTATATACTAAATATTTGTTCGTCAACAAGGATAACCAAACCTGATTACGCTATGTTACATGTTGCTCTTTTTGGAATACACAAACTGCTTATTGATTCACTAACTGCTTTACATCGAGGCAATTTGCTTCCAGAGATTGTTATTTTTCCTCAAGTAGTTTCAGCATACCATCATGCAGTGGTAGATTTTTGCAAGAAGCACAGTATTCGTTTTTTACGCCCAAAATCTGTAAATGATCCCCAGTTCATCAACGAGATTAGAAAATTGGCAATTAACAGAATTGTTGTTACAGGATACAATGAGATTTTTTGCTCAGAATTGATTGCTCTTGGATCAAGCGGTGCAATTAATTGTCATGGCGGGTTAATGCCCGAAGAACGGGGTCCTGTGCCTTATAAATGGGCTATTTATGATAATCGAGAAAGTACCGGAGTGACCTACCATCAAATGACGGAAAAGCTGGACAGAGGAAAAATTTATGTCAAAAACTTCATAAAAATTGGCAGTAATGAAAATAGTCAAGACTTATTTGAAAAAATTTGCATTGATTTCTGTAAAACAGTACCGCTGTTTTTCATCAGTTCTGATCTGGGGCACTGGTTTAAAGACGAGTCTGAAGATAATTTAATTAAAGGAAAATATAAAGGCCAAATCCCACCGAGTTTAACACATTTTGATTTGTCGCTTTCTTATGATGAATTGAACAGAAGAGTTCGTGCATTTTCACCACGGCCAGGAGTATTTTTTAAAACAAAAGGACAAACGATGTTGGTGAAAAAAATCTCAAATAGTTTGGAAGATGCCAACGAACAAAGCATTGTTTTACAAGTTCAGGATGGTAATATTGCGATAACTGAGTTTGAAATTATTTCATAAAAAAATCCTGCTCCAATTCGAAGCAAGATTTTTTTTGCACTACAAAATTCCCAAATTATTTTGTAGCAACAAGGTTGATCGATAATTCAAATTCATTATCAATCGCTTTATCGCCAATGCTGGCAAAAAAACTTTTAGAACCATATCTGATATCGTATTTGGTACGATCTACTTTTACATTCTTTGCAACTGCTACAATGGCATTATCTTGTTTTTTTACGCTTGCAGGGAAAGTAATTGGTTGTGTAATACCTTTAATAGTTAAATTACCAGTAATGTTTACTCGGTCTGCACCAGCAGCCGTAACCTTAGTAATATCAAATTTTGATACCGGATTTTTTTCTACAGAAAAGAAATCCTCTGATCGCAAATGACCTATCAATTTTCCGTTATACTCTCCCTGTAAATCAGTGCAAACAATGGTGTTCATATCAATTAAAAAAGAACCGTTTTTTAAGGCGTTACCGTTTGCCTCTAACTGTCCAGAAGACAATTTGATCGTGCCGACGTGTTGCCCTGTTACTTTTTTAGCCAACCATTCAATAGATGATTTTTCGATATCAATTTTATAAACCTCTTTTTTAGCAGGTTTTACAAACGACATGGTGATTATTATCAAGGTTAATAAACCAAGGCTGGAAATGATTTTTTTCATGATTCTACTTATTGTTTAAATCAAATATACGTACTGATTCAATGGACGTTTAAACATCTATTGTTTATTACCCTAAACTGACAATGTGTAAACTTTATAGAAACAAGCTAACAATACAACAGATTATTCAGTAATCGCTAATTAAATAAAATGCTGACTATGGAAATAAATTCGAAAGGTTGTTCCCTGACCTACTATGCTCTCAACTTCAATCTTTCCATCCATGGCTTCAATTTGCGATTTGATGATAAACAGTCCTAAGCCTTTTCCTTCAATGCTTGGGTATTGCTGATGGAAGCGCTGATATAACCCAAAAACCTTGTTCTTAAAACGATCCATATTAATTCCCAAGCCATTATCCCGCACTTCAAGAATAGTGAAACCCTCATTGATGTACGATTTTATGTGAATTTCTGGGCATTGATTAGTATCTCTATAGGCAATGGCATTATTTATTAAATTGATTAAAACACTCTCCATGTATCGCTTAGGAAAATACACGATTGGTGCAGACTGGAAATCGCTCGTTATTTTTGCACCCGAGTTAGCGATTTGATTTTGAAGGATGACTAATACTTCTATTAATTCTAACTGAAAATTCAAGGTCTCGGAAGCCGATTTTTGACCAGATTTTATCGAAACAATTTCTACCAAGTCAGTCAAAGTAATATCTAATTGTTTTACTACGTCATGAATTTTCTGCTTAATCTCTTCTTCTAACTCTATCGGCAAATCTCCTCCAGCACTCATTTCTGTCAAGCTTTTTAGGTTTACGATAGGTGCACGTAGGTTGTGGGATGTTATGGAAGCAAATTGTTGTAAATCTTTATTGGTTTTCAAAAGTTCCTTTGTTGTTTCTTGCAATTCAAGCTCTTTTCTCTTAATCGAATCAATATCCAAGTGCATCCCCGTAATTTTTGAGGGTTTGCCATCTGCATTGTAGCTAGTAATTTTTTTAGCAGATAATAGCCAACGCCAATTTCCTGTGCTGGTTTTAATTCTGTATAGGAGCTTGTTCGAGGATACTTCACCTCTCAGAAGCTGATTGACTGTTTCTGTATACTTTACTTTGTCATCGGGATGGATAAGTTCTGTCCAACTGCTAATTGTCTGTGGCGAAGTGATGCCTGGGTATCCAAAAAGCTTGGCCCAGCGTTCGTTAAAAAATACTTCGTCATTTTTTGTATTCCACTCCCACAACTCAAGTCCAGCCGCTTCCATGGCAATTCCTAGTCGGTCTTCAGCCATCATTTTTTCTTCAATCTCTTTGGTTAATGCCGCAGTTTTGCTTAGTACCTGATGCCGTAATTGCCTATTCCAAAAAACCACGATGATAAAAACCAAGGATCCCACTATCAGTGTATATACCAAAATGTCATACCACTCACTTTTTTTCGCCTCTAAAGGTTCGTAAATAAATCCTTTTAACGATAACTTTTTATCGGCTAAACCAAGTTCCTGATATATAGAAAGCATATTTTGCCACCTGCCGGTATTCATGTGCCCAATTTCTACAAACTTGGGTAAAATGAGTTTTTCCAACTCGTTTGCTTCTTCAATTAATCCTTGTTTGTTAAAGCCACGTTTTGATACACCTGGCTGGCTTAATAAAAAATTAGCCATCTCAGCCTTATGGTTTAATGCATATTCCCACCCTTTTCTGTTCGCCCGATTGAAAGCTTCAACAATATCTGGGTGTTCATCGGCATACTCTTTACGGGCAAAAATTACATCTCCATAAAAATCAACGCCATAGTCTATGGGTCTCATAATTGAAGGATCCAACCCTAAACGTCGAAGTCTTGGAGGTTGAGACGTGTAATAACTAATTACAGCATCCACACTATCGCTCAGTAACTCTTCCGAATCTTTAGTTCTGGGTGTGATGGACGTGTTTTTAATCGAGACACCTTCTTTAAGCATAATCGCTTTGAAAATATTCCAACC
>JACMND010000205.1 GCA_014378705.1 Pedobacter sp.
CGGTCTTCCGGTTTTTTATACAATTTATTGCCCGGCTGAATGTTAAAAGCTTTATACCAGGAATCCATGTTTACAGGTGCGCCAATGGTGCGGTATTCTCCGGGAGAATGCGGATCTGTAACAATTAATTGAGCAGCAGTTTCATCAAGAATGTTTCCACGCCATACCTGTGCCCAGGATAAAAAGAAACGCTGATCTGGGGTAAAGCCATCGATTTTCTCATTAGATTGACCTTGCTTGGTCATCCTAAAAGCTTCATAAGCAGCGTTTAAACCCCCAAGGTCACCAATATTTTCTCCCATGGTTAACTGGCCGTTTACATGCATGGTATCCAATACGGTGTAGTTATCAAACTGTTTTTGCAAAGCCAGGGTCTTTTCTTTAAACCTGGTGCGGTCTTCTTCTGTCCACCAATTTCTCAACGTACCATCTTTATCATACTGGCTTCCCGAATCATCAAATCCATGAGAAATTTCATGACCGATCACCGCTCCGATACCGCCATAATTTACAGCGTCATCCGCATTCGGGTCAAAAAAAGGAAACTGTAAAATACCTGCCGGAAACACAATTTCGTTCATAACCGGGTTGTAATAAGCGTTAACTGTTGGTGGCGTCATTCCCCAGCGGGTACGGTCAACCGGTTTTCCTAACTGGCTAACCATATCATTGTAATTCCAAATACTGGCATTTTTTAGGTTTTGATAGAACGAAGAGCGGGTTACTTCCATCCCAGTGTAAGTTTTCCAATTATCCGGATAACCGATCTTAGTCTTAAAAGTATTTAACTTATCAAGCGCTTTTTGTTTGGTTACCGGGGTCATCCAATCAAGCTTTTTAATCCTAATTTCATATGCTTTGACCAAATTAGATACCAACACCTTCATCCGTTCCTTTGCTTCGGGCTTAAAATAGTTTTTAACATATAACTGGCCTAATAATTCCCCAAGGGTATTATCTGTTAATGATGACATTCTTTGCCAGCGTGGGGTTTGCACCTTCTGCCCGGTAAGCGCTTTGGTAAATTCAAAATTAGCGTTTACAAAAGGAGAACTTAAGTATGGAGCCGAGGTTTTAAGGACGTTCCATTGTAAATAAGTTTGCCACTCGTTTACGGGAATATTGGTAAGCAGGGTATTTAGTTTTTTAAAAAATTCTGGTGAATTAATAAGAACGGTATCCTGTCCGGTTACTTTCATCATGGCCATCAGCGACTTCCATTCAATAGTGGGAGTTGTTTTATTAAGATCAGCAACAGCAAATTTATTGTAGGTTTTTTGCGGATCACGCAGTTCAACCCTGCTCATTTGAGCTTCTGCCATTGATTTTTCTATCTTTAAAACAGTCTCCGCACTTTTTCCGGCCTCCTGCGCTGTTAATCCGCTTAAGGTAAATAACTGTACCATGTACTTTATATACGCTTCGCGGATACCCTGACTTCGGCTGTCATTCTTTAAATAGTAATCCCTGTCTGGCAAGGTTGTTCCGCCCTGAGAGAGTTGAGGAACCATATTCTCTACATTTTTACGATCCTGAGCTATGTAAAAGCCGAACATAGGCGTACCAATTCCAGAAATTCTCATAATAGCAGCCTGGTTTAAAATTCCGGAAAGGGAATTAATTGACTTAATTTGATCAAGATCCGCTTTGATGGGGCCTGATCCTGCTTTTTCAATAGCTACGCTATCCATTCCGGCGGCATAAAAGTCGCCTACACGTTTCTCAATAGAACCTGGAGCAGCTTTTTTATTATTGGATGCCGTTGTAACAAGCGTTTTTACAGCATTTATATTAAAATCCCGAAGCTCATTAAAACTTCCCCATCGTGTTTCTTTGGCTGGAACCGGATTATTTTTAATCCAATTTCCGCTCGCATACTGGTAAAAATCATCACCCGGTTTTACAGATATGTCCATATCTGCTTTATTTATAAAAGGTGTTTTTGGTTTTGCACCTGAATCATGCTGAGCGAAAGTCTGCAGTGAAACAAGGGATGCGATTCCAATCAATATTAGTTTGTGGTTTAGTACAGGCATAGCTGAAAAGGTTCGTTAAAACAATTGAAATTATGTTTTAACACAAAGAAAGAAAAATTTGGCAAAAAAAATTACTTGTTAAACCAGTACACAATACGGTTTAACTTTATGTAATCGAAAATGAAATGGAAAACTTTATAGCTAAATATGTTTTTCATAGCTGAAAACAACTTTTCCTAATTAACTGATTTTGAATAAAAATATTGTTACAATGTTAAAATGAAAGATACTTTACGGATTTATGACAAGACCATTGCCTGATCTAATTGATAGTCTGTTGCAATTTGTTACCCATAATAACCATTGTAGTGTAAGTGCAGGTTCCATCTCAAAACCGTATTTTCGCCTTAAATTTTAAAGCCGAAGATGAGTATTGCCAAAACATATAATCCCAAAGAAACTGAAGAAAAATGGTATCAATACTGGCTTGAAAAAAAGTTTTTTCGATCAGTACCTGATGAGCGTGAACCTTATACCATCGTTATTCCCCCTCCCAACGTTACCGGGATTTTGCACATGGGCCACATGCTTAACAATACCATACAGGATGTGCTGATCCGAAGAGCAAGAATGCAAGGTAAAAACGCTTGCTGGGTGCCAGGAACTGATCATGCCTCAATTGCAACGGAAGCTAAAGTGGTTGCCATGTTAAAAGAGCGTGGCATTGATAAGAAAGACCTTAACCGTAAAGAATTCTTAAATTACGCTTATGAGTGGAAAGAAAAATACGGTGGTATTATTTTAAAACAACTCGAAAAACTTGGCGCTTCATGTGACTGGGACAGGACTCGTTTTACCATGGAAGCGGATCTTTCGGAAGCTGTGATCGATACGTTTATCACTCTGCATAAAAAAGGATTAATTTACCGTGGTGTTCGGATGGTTAATTGGGACCCGCAAGGTAAAACCGCAGTTTCTGACGAAGAAGTTGTTCGGAAAGAAGTAAACCAAAAGTTGTATTATATTAAATATAAAGTTATAGGCTCAGGGTTACCAGTTACAGAGGGTTTAAATACCCACAACTCACAACTTACAACGCACAACTTCTTAACCGTAGCGACCACACGCCCGGAAACCATCATGGCAGACGCAGCGATCTGTATCAATCCAAATGATAAACGATTTTTTCATTTAAAAGGAAAAAGTGTTTTAATTCCGCTTATAAACCGCGAAATTCCGGTTATTGAGGATGAATATGTAGATATGGAGTTTGGTACCGGCTGTTTGAAAGTTACCCCTGCTCATGATCTGAATGATTACAACCTTGGAGTCAAACACAGTCTGCCTGTAATTGATATTTTGAACGATGACGGCACGTTAAACCAACTGGCCATTATTCTGGTTGGGGATGACCGTTTTGCAGCGAGAAAAAAGATTGCCAAAATGTTGGAGGAAGCAGAATATCTGGAGAAAGTAGAAGATTACAAATCACAGATTGGATTTTCAGAACGTACCAACGCTGTAATCGAGCCTAAGCTTTCTTTACAGTGGTTTTGTAAAATGGATACGATGGCCAAACCTGCCCTCGACTATGTATTAAATGGCGATGTGAACCTGATACCTGACAAATTCACGAATACCTATCGCCATTGGATGGAAAATATTAAGGATTGGTGCATTAGCAGACAATTGTGGTGGGGACAGCAAATACCCGCCTGGTATTTTCAGCATGAAGCCCCGGTAATTGCCAAAACAAAATCCGAAGCTATAGACGAACTGATTAACAGGGATGAAGCCAGGAAGATAATGACGGATGATGAAAAAGCAGGTTTCAAGATTCAGGCAGGCGAATTTATCAGGCAGGATGAAGATGTGCTGGATACCTGGTTTTCTGCATGGCTTTGGCCGATCTCGGTTTTTGATGGAATCAAAGATCCGGATAACGCCGACATCAATTATTATTATCCCACCAACGACCTGGTTACCGCACCAGAAATATTGTTTTTTTGGGTTGCGAGGATGATCATGGCAGGACATGAATTTCGCGGAAATGCGCCTTTCAAAAATGTGTATTTAACAGGCATCGTTCGGGATAAAGCAGGCCGCAAGATGTCAAAATCCCTTGGAAATTCTCCTGATCCGATTCAACTGATCGAAAAATATGGTGCTGACGGAGTACGTGTGGGAATGTTACTGTGTTCGCCGGCAGGCAACGACCTGATGTTTGATGAAAGCTACTGTGAGCAGGGGCGCAATTTTGCCAACAAAATATGGAATGCTTTCCGGCTGGTGAATGGTTGGGATGTTGATGAAAATCTTGAGAATCCAAATAGGCAGGCTATTGAATGGTTTAATTCTGCTTTTAGTCACGCATTATTGGAGATTGAAGAAAATTACAAGCAATACCGTTTATCGGAGGCTTTAATGGGCATTTATAAACTCGTTTGGGATGATTTCTGTGCCTGGTATCTGGAGATGATCAAACCTGGCTATCAGCTTCCTATTGATTCTGAAACGTACAAGGCAACTCTTGATTTCTTTGAAAGGATTTTGAAATTACTCCATCCTTTTATGCCATTTCTCTCGGAGGAATTATGGCATGAAGATGTTTTTGCCGAACGCGGGGAAATGGATTGCTGTATTGTGGCTCCTTATCCGGTGGCAACCGAATTGAATGTAAAGCTTTTAAAAGAAATAGAGATCATCAAGAAGGTGATCTCTGAAATTAGGAATATCAGAAATTCAAAACAGATTTCGCCTAAAGAGGGCTTGCAGTTAAAGATAGTGGTAAACTCGAATATGGGTTATCATGTTTATGCAGACATTATTTTTAAGCTGGCTAATGCGGATGTTAGAGAGATTGGATTTTTAGATGAACCAATTACCGGGGCTACTTCGTTTATGGTGCTGACTGATGAGTTTTTTGTTCCTTTAGCAGGAAACATTGACGTGGATGCAGAAAAAGTACGGCTCGGAAAAGAGATTGAATACCTCCATGGTTTTCTAAAATCGGTTGATGCTAAGCTTTTTAATGAGCGTTTTGTTCAAAATGCGAAACCGGAGATTATCGAAATCGAACGACGCAAAAAGGCAGATGCAACATCAAAGATTAAAACCCTTGAGGAAAGTTTAAATGGATTTAATAAAAAGCTTTAACAGACATCTATTTGGTGGTAATAAGCGCCTAATTTTGTAATTATACTACTTTATTTTTCTTACTGTACCTTAAATCGTAAATCGGGACAAAAAATAGAATTGGGCAGCACAGAACTACTTCCCATAATTCCTGATATAATTGTTTTTGAAAACTTTAAGGTAGCGTTATCCTAAATTTTGGTGCCGGGCACTTTTTGAATAAAACCAGTGAGCAGCAGATCCATATCGGAAAATAAGAGACTTTGGAAAAAATAGCGGTACGAATCTAATTCATCCGGGTCAGGTGTTAAA
>JACMND010000206.1 GCA_014378705.1 Pedobacter sp.
ATGCGGCCTTTAGGAGGTTTAGACAATCCTTTTATTTTGATTCCCAGAATACGGCCAATTTTTTGATCGCATTGGTCGTTAAAAACTCCTATTGAATCGCTTACAAGTGAAAGTTCATTTTTACTCAATTTAAATGAGGTGAGCAAAATATCGCAACCTGAGCTTCCTTTAACAAACATCTGAAACGAGCCAGGTGGGAGCCTAAAATTTTTATCAATAATATTAAAATTGGCATTGTATACGATAGCGCCGCTTTCTAACACCTGGCCGGTAGAATCGACGATGGTAAAACTTAAATTTTCCTGTTCTTTTAAAATATTGAGTTTAATATTTACATTTCCCTTAGATTCTGAACAGGTTGGATCTTCAATGTCTATATTTTCTATTCTTGGTATCAGCGTTTGCGAAGTAATGTTAAAAGTACCGGCGTCTTTTTTACATCCTGTCGCGTTATATGCAGTAAGTTTATAAATGCCAACAGGTAAATTTACCAGGTCTGCGGAATTTGATACAATGGTTTGGGTAATCAGGCTTCTCCATTCAACCCGTGTGGCATCATAAATTTTTATTCCCATTACAGACCCTTTGTTATCACAACCAGCCGATATAATTTTAACATTTGAAAGGTCAATAACAATTGTTTTTATTTCATCAATAGTTACAGATATACTTTGTACAACACAATCCGCACCTCTTACTTCTAACTTGTAGGTTCCGGCCAAAGCATCCTTTAAGTTTATGCCGTTTCCTACTACGGTACTTAAACTGTCTTTCCATACGTAGGTAAATTTTCCTTCTCCGTTAACCGCAATACCATTTACAGAACCGTCTTTATTGCCGCAAGTATTGGGTGTAATTATTAAACCGGAGGTATTGATTGTAAAGCAGCCTTCAGTTTGATAATTTAAAGAAAGGTTATGTGCCTTTGAGAAGGATACAAAAGATAAATTAAAGCAACTTATTAAAGTTAGCAGTAAAGAAAGTTTGTTCATTAAGCTGCAAGATATAAAATACGATGAATTAAATGCTTAAGGAGAGGTTTTAGAAAATTATTTAAGTTTTAAAATATTTTTAAAAGTTCATGCTGGCTTCATGTTCATCCTACAAATTTGTATCAGGTAATTCAAACAATTTTATCACAAGCAAATTTTTAAATTATGAAACTAAAATTATGTATAGCCGCAGCATTGTTATTAAGTGTTTCTGCGTTTGCTCAAAATGCGGGAAAACAAAAAAATAAACAAGGCGCCAAAGTTAGTGCAGTGGCGAAGTCGGAAACAAACGCAAATGGTAAAGGCAATGAAGTTAGTGAAACCGCTTCTGCAAAATCGCAGGCATCGGCACACCGAAAAAACAAAACTGCTGAAGAACGCCAGCAAATGAAAGCAGACCGCGGGGTGGTTCGTGGGGAAAGAAAGCAAACCCAACAAAAGTTTGTTGCTGATGTAAAAACTGACAAAAAAAATGGCGCTGAAAAACAAAAAGCTGTTTTAAAAACGGAAATGGAAGCCCGTAAGGGACCGGCCAATGGAATAAAAGATCAGGCGAAGGAGACAAAGAGAGAAGGTAAAGTTGAAAGAAAAAATGGTAAAGTCAGTTTAAACAGTAAAGCTGAGAAAGTCCGGAATAAAGGCAATCGCCCCGCTAAAATTAAAACCGCTGCTAAAGCTGGCGGTGGTGTTAAAGAACGCCGCCCAAATATTAAGGCAAAAGTCCATGGATCCGCCGGCCATGGCCTTGGTAAGTTGTAATCGGCTCTATTATATATATTTTTAGAAAAGTTTGGCGCTTACGCGGCAAACTTCTTTATATAATACTAAATGGTTTATTCAATTCTTCCCAGAGTTTTATTAGAAGTGTGTTTAATCATATTCCTGATAATTTTTTTAACAAGCAACGCGGCAGCCAAACCAGTTGATATAAAAAATATAGTAATAGTGTCAATCTCCGATTCTATTAATAAACCCACTGTTAAATCAAATCAAAAAGCAAGAAGAGGTCATAAAGCGGGTATTAAAGAAGTTCCTCGATCAAAGCCGCATATAAAACCCTTGGCGGTTAAAACCCGTATAAAAATCAAACCTTCCATTAAAAGGATTAAACCCGTAATTAAGCGTCCAATAGGATTAATAAAAAGGAAATTAGCCTTTTAAGATCCAAATAAAATAAATATGAAGTATTTCTGGACTCTATTATTGTTTTGGGGAGTTGCTTTGCAGTGCAAAGCGCAACAAGACTCCATCCCAAAGTCATCATTAACAATAGCTGCTATTTATGGCAGTACGGCAAATTATTTCGGACAGACTACGGCCGAAAAATTACCGTATATCTTATCCTATGGCGCTTATAAATTAAAAAGTGGTATTTACTTTTCCGCCAGTGGGCTATCACTGTTGAATGTTTCGCAGGGGATATCCGCCGTTGACCTTTCTGCCGGTTATGGGTTTGCTTTATCTGAGAGGGCCGAAGGAACCTTCAGCTTCACAAGATCGTTTTATAAAAAAGACGCACCTTTATTACAGGCAGCTAATGTGAATAACATAAACGGAGAAATTTTCTTAACGCATATTTTCAAGTCAGGATTAAGTGCGGATTATGCTTTCGGAACTCAAAATGATCTGTTTTTAACCATAGTTAATTCAAAACTCATCAATTTGGGAGGTTTTAGTGAAAAAGATTTTATATCTGTTGAGCCTGCCGTTAGCCTGATTGGTGGAACCCAGCGTTTTTATCAGACATATACAACAGAAAAAAAACGCAGGAAAAAATTGCTCGATCCAATTTTCCAGGGGAGTCCTCCACAAAAAGAAACCACCACTATCAAATCAACAGAATTCGGCATTCTTGCTTATGTTTTTAGTCTACCCTTGTCTTACAACAGATCAAATTATAGTATTGAAACCAGCTATCAGGCAAGCATTACCGGGAAAAAATTAGATGGAATTTCGCAAAAACCGGTTTCCATTTTAAATTTTGCTGTTTACTACATGTTTTAATCCGAACTATTGAAAGTACTTATTGTTGATGACGAAAAAACGTTGGCTTATGAAGTTGAAGCATTTTTAAAAAAAGCCTTTTACGTTTGCGATCTTGCTCATACCGGAAGGAAAGCACTGGAAATGCTGAACCTTAACATATATGATTTTATCCTTTTAGATTTGGGTTTGCCAGATACCGACGGTTTAAAGCTACTGGATAATGCAAAAAAATTGAATCCGGAGGCTGCTTATATTATTCTTACCGCCAGAGGAAATATTGAAGATCGCATTAAAGGTTTGGATCTTGGTGCAGATGATTATATTCCAAAACCTTTTTCTTTACCCGAACTTCAATCAAGGATGCAAGCTATATCAAGGAGAAAGTTCGGTATCAAAATTGAATCTATCCTCATTGGTGAATTTGAGGTAGATATTCAAAACCGCACTTTATTTAATAAAACTTCACAAATAGACCTTACACGCAAAGAATTTGATTTGCTAACCTATTTGCTTTTGCATAAAAACCGCGTACTAACCCGGATGCAGTTGAGCGAACACATTTGGGGGAGTTTTAATGCTGATGATTCAGATTCTAACTACATAGATGTACACATTAAAAATATCCGCAAAAAGCTGGGTAATTTTGCTGCGGTTGAATGGCTGGAAACTGTTCGCGGCGTGGGCTATAAGGTCAAAAAGCAATCGTGAAATTATTTACCAAGCTTACTCTATATATAACACTGTCTAAACTGGCTATTGCGCTATTATTTGTGCTTAGCCTTCCGTTTTTGGTAGAGCAGATCGCATCTGGCTTTACCAACAATTATCTGCGTCAGCAGCAGGAAAAGGTTAAAGAAGTAATTGCCCGCAGAGGAATAGAATTTTATCTTCAAAACAACAAATCATACGGAAGTTACACCTTATTAAAGGAGGAATATATCTCTCTGGAGGCAACGGATAATGATTATTTTGTTGATACCATAGAAAACGCACAACGCATACTTGAGTCAGATACGTTAAATTATCGCATTTTAATGCACACTTTTAATGTGCGTAACAATTATTATTTGCTTGAGATTGGCAAGACCACCGCTTCAATCAGTCAGTATAATAAGCCATTACAGCGTATAGCCTTTTACGTTCTGGGAGGAATGATACTCTTTACCATTTTTGCGGACCTGGTATTTACCAGGTTTCTGCTTTTGCCCCTTGGCAGGATCATTAAAACCAAGCTTGTTAACAGAAAATTTCCTTTTCGCGATGATATTGCTCCGGTCAACACGTCCACTACCGATTTTAAATTTTTAGACAATTCCCTGATTCTGTTAATGGACCGGATACATGAAGCATTTGAAAAAGAGCGGGAATTTACGGCAAACGCCTCCCATGAACTGATGACTCCGATCAGCATCCTGCAAAACAAAATGGAAAACCTGATAGACGATTCAAATCTGGATGAAGTACTTCAGCAGCGTCTTGTTGATATGCAGCGGACGCTAAACCGGCTTAAAAAAATTGTCAGGTCCCTGTTGTTAATTTCAAGAATAGAAAATGAGCAGTTCAGCCGATTAGAAATTTCGAAAGTTAAAGAGCTTGTAGAAACGGTTATGGAAGAAATCGGGCATCGTTTAAAAGAGCCTGAAATTACATTTCAGGTGCACATTAATCCCAAAATATTGTTTAAAAATATAAACCGCGACTTAATGTTTCAGCTATTTTACAATCTAATTAATAACGCGATCAAGTATAACAAGAATAAGGGATTCATTCGCATTAGCGAAATTGAAAATTCCGGCAAAGCATATCAACTTATTATCGAAGATTCGGGAATAGGCATTTCCAAAACCGACCTTCCGGCAATATTTAACAGGTTTAGAAAAGCAGGATCTGGTGAAGGGAGCGGATACGGTTTAGGCCTCTCTATAGTCAAAAGCATTTGTGATTATCACCAGATTTTGATTTCTGTAGATTCAACACCTGATCAGGGAACCAAGTTTACCTTGTCTTTTCCAAACCAAATTGTAATTATTTAAGAAATTTACACTAAGAAATTATCGGCCTCCTGATAGGATTTAATTAAAGACAGCTCCCCTTCTTTACCTTCTTTAAAATTGCCATGCTCCATTCCTAATACTCCTTTATACCCTTTACTGTTCAAGTATTTAAAAATATTTTTATAATTAATTTCCCCTGTTCCAGGTTCGTTTCTACCGGGATTATCACCAATTTGTATGTAAGCAATCTCATCCCAGTAGCGGTCTATATTCTTGATTAGATCACCTTCGTTTCGTTGCATGTGATAGATATCATATAATAGTTTGCAGGAAGGGCTATTAACTGCTTTACAGATCATAAAGGTTTGATCTGAATGTCTAAGAAAAAGTTCAGGAGTATCACTCAAAGGTTCAAGAACCATTATTAACCCATGCGGTTCAAAAATAGCGGCTCCTATTCGCATTGCTTCAATTACATGGCTTGTTTGAATATCCATGGGTAAAGAACGATCAAAAAATCCGGGCACTACGGTTGCCCACTTTGCATTGCATCGTTTGGCTGTCTCAACGGAGCGTCGGCAGGTTTCCGCAAAGTGATCTTTGAATTCTTTTTTTCCGCTTGCCAGCGAGGTTTTCCAGTTATCACCACCATCAACAACGAAAACGCCCATCTGCATTTTCAATTCGTTAAGTAGTTTCCCTATTTCCTCTTGTTCAGCTTTAGGCCGTGCCAGCATTCCGTTATCTTCAATCGCATTAAAACCCTGGCCATTCATATAACGGATCTGATCTAAAAAATTTTTACCGCCATGGTTTTTAAACATCCCGTCATGCGGGGCGTAATTCATGTTAAACGTTTTTTTTGATTTTGGAATTTCACCTGCTGAAGTAAAAGGAGAAACCGCCATACTAATACCTGCCAGGACACTGTTCTGAATAAACGTGCTTCTTTTCATAATAGAAAATTGAATAGTTTAAGACAATAAGATTACTGATTTAATTTCGCTAAAACAGTAACGCCACCTTTAACGGCTTGGCCCAATTTCACATTTATTTCTGTTCCGAGAGGTAAAAAGACATCTACTCTTGAACCAAATTTTATGAAGCCGAATTGACTGCCCTGTTTAGCTTCATTCCCAACTTTAGCATAACAGACAATCCGCCTGGCCATAGCCCCCGCAATTTGCCTGAACAATATAGAAACACCATTTTTATTTTTTACAACAACCGTAGTCCGCTCATTTTCAGTTGAGGATTTAGGATGCCAGGCAACAAGAAATTTACCCGGATGATATTTAAAGTATTGAACGATTCCATCAATTGGGTAACGATTTACATGAACATTTATGGGCGACATGAAAATAGATAATTGGATCGTTTTGTCCTTTAAAAATTCGTGTTCTTCAGTTTCTTCAATAACAACTACTTTACCGTCAGCAGGGCAGATTACATGCAAATCATTGCGTACAGTTGTAATTCCGGGGCTTCTAAAAAATTGAATGATAATTAAAAACAGAAATGCAGAAAATGTGTAAGCAGCCCAGTGAAGCCAGTTTGTGTTGGGGTAAAAAAACTGAATCACAGCATTTAAAATAAAAATAAATAGAATACAAAGGGATATTGACGTGTAGCCTTCCTTATGGATAGTCATTGAGTTGTTTTTATTGTAAAAGAATAAGGATCAAAGATTAAAGATTTTTTTGAATCCTCGTCTTTATTCTTTGATCCTTATTATTAATTCTTTTTATCTTTCAAGTTTCAGAGGGAACATATTCTGCCCGGTAAATGTCTTTTAAATTTCTGCCAAGCCCGTTGTAATCCAGACCATAACCCACTACAAATTCATCGGGTATCTCAAATCCTACATACGTTATTTCTTTAATAGCTTCTTTCAACATTTTAGGTTTTAACAAAAGTGTGCAGACAGCAACAGATGATGGGTGCTGTTCGCTAATTTTGTCAATTAAGAATCGTAAAGTCGCTCCGGTATCTACAATGTCTTCCACAATAATTACGTCCCGGTCTTTTAAATCCATTTGCAGACCGAGCTCAAGTTTAATTTTACCTGAGTTTTTTTCTCCTTCGTAAGACGATACTTTTACGAAAGTAACTTCAGATGAAATAGTAACTTCCTTAATAAGATCGGCAAGAAAAAGAAAACTTCCGTTTAGAACCCCTATAAAAACAGGCACCCGGTTATCATAATCAACATTTAACTGAATCCCGATTAGCCGGGTACGTTTCTTGATCTGATCATATTCAATCAGTAAGTTAAAGTCTTTATTATCTATCTGAATGTTCATTGGTTGGGATTTTTATAAGCCGTCATCATTTTGCTTTTCCCGTTCAAGCCGGCGTTGCTCTCTGCGCTCTCTGCGAATTTCGGCCGGTGTTTTTAGACCGTTCAACGCTGGAAGAGGGGTTTGTTTGTTTTCCTTTTTGTTCAAACTATCCGGTTTACCTTTGCCAAAAATTTGTTCAAAAATATCAGCCACTTCACTCTGATCTTCACCAAACTCTATAAGGCTGTCGGCAGATAATGAATCAATAACGGGTGTTCCTCTTCTTAAACTTTCTTTCAACCGAACCGAATAAAATCCGTACACGTTCGAATCCGGTTGGGCAAGTCCTCTTTTTGCCATCAGCCCGCCAATTAACCGAAAATAACCTCTTAATCCGGTTCTTAAACTTCCGTCGCCTTCAAAAAAGTTCAATCCAGATTTTGGCCTGGGAACAATACTCGCCAGAAATATGCTTTCGCCTAAATCTAATTGAGATGGATGCTTATCAAAATAATATCTGGATGCCTCCCCAATTCCATAAACATTTCTTCCCCATTCTATTAAGTTAAGATAAACTTCATACATCCTTTGCTTGCTTGATAGATGACTATTTTCTATAACCCAAACAATTAATATCTCTTCAATTTTTCGGGCCAGTGTTTTTTGCCGGTTTAAATAAACATTTTTAACCAACTGCATAGAAATCGTACTTCCTCCCCGCTTAAAAGCCTTTTCTTTAAAATTAGTAGCTATAGATTTACGAATGGATTCTTCCACAAACCCGTTATGCGAATAGAAAGAAGGATCTTCAGCGGTAAGCACCGCATTTTTGAGAAAAGGTGATATTTGATTAATGGCTATGTAATCCGGATTTTGTGGTCCGACCCTAATATTACGCATTGGTTGGCCGTACTCATAGGGTGTATAAATAAACGGGCCATTTATTTTCTGAAAATTACCTTTACCCCAGCTAATAACCTTGAAATTCTCTTGCTTCATTCCAGACTTAAATATCACTTTGTCTGGGTGTCTGCTATTCAGCATAAAATTCATATCATATTGGAGTTTGCCGGATACCTGCATCCCTTCCATTGATTCAAAGAGTCCTTGCGGAAAAGAATTAAAAAGATCCTGAGCGTTTAACTTATTGGTATGCAGGCTTAATTCATATATTTTATCAGCGCCCAATGTATATTTTATGAATGGATTTGCCTTAATATTTTTTATGTGGATAACCGATGAACTGTCAATGGCTACATAATTCTGGCCGAATATCATCTCCGCATCAATAGATCCCTGAGGCAAAATAATATCATTTGATGCGATACGGGGATGATTCACTACTAAATTATGAACCCGCCAGGAGCCGGATATTTTAAACTGATCACCGGCACGTGTAACCCGTTTCATTTCTGTGCTGAGGGTATCAAAATTTAATTTAAGCCCGTACATTTTTTTAAGGTAAGGCAATTCAACCTTTTTCCCTTCAGCAAATAACATCATCTTTAGCTGCCTGGCACCGGGGTTAACGTCTCCTTCCAGATGCCAGATAGATTCGTTATTGTTTACATTTATAATAGTGTTTACTTTCCCATTTACAATGGTTGCAGTTGGGATTAAGAAGCGGAAAGAACTTGTATCTTCGGTAAATTTTATTTCCAGGTTCTTCAAATCCATATCATCCGGGACTTTGTAAAGCAGCTGATTTAGAAGGTTATTTGCCAGCTCGGCAAGGTCAATTTTTCTGGAAGCGTTTAAAGTGTCTGCTGCTTTCTTTCTAAAAAGAAAATCATAATTCCGGATACTGTCTTTGCTGGTCAGGTGAATCCAGGCGTTGCTGGTTTTAATTTCAGCGAGTTTTATGTCACCAAAAATTAAGGGTAAAATTTTAATACCTACTTTAAATTTTTCAATTTTTAACAGGCTGTCCCGATTTTCTGGTACAACAGAAATGTTCTCCAGGTTTAGAGTTCTCAAGCCTGCGAATTTCGCACTACCTACAGTGAGGTTTAAATTGTAATCTCTTTTAGCTTTCGCGATCGCACGTTCAATTCCTGATTTTAAAAATGCGTCACGTTTGTTATAGGCAATAAATCCTCCTATCAAAATCAGTATTAGTAGACTTGTTAAGAGAATTGCGCTGATTTTTAAAACTTTAGAAGGGATTTGCATAAAGGCTGTTACAAACTATACAAGGGTTAACACTTTAAATCGTTTTTTGAAATGTGATTTATTTTAAAGTCAAATATCTGTAAAAACCTCAGTTTATCAAGTTTTGCGCATGTGGTTTAGTATTTTTGTTTTTAATTCACATGACAAGATGATTAGCACAGAGCAGGTTTTAAATGCTTTAAAATATGTTGAAGACCCTGATCTTAAAAAAGACCTGGTTACTCTAAACATGATTGAAGATATTAGAATTGACGGAAATAATTTAAGTTTTTCCGTAGTTCTTACCACGCCTGCATGCCCGATGAAAGATATGCTCGAAAATGCTTGCCGAAATGCCATAGGGCACTTTATAAGCAAAGAGGTAGAAGTAAAAATAAACATGACTTCGAGAGTTACCAGTCGCCCGAACGCTACTTTGAGCAACATTAAAAATATTATTGCGGTAGCATCTGGTAAGGGAGGCGTAGGAAAATCTACAGTTGCGGTAAACCTGGCCCTTGGACTTGCTAAAAAAGGAGCAAAGGTTGGTTTAATTGACGCGGATATTTATGGTCCCTCTGTCCCGATAATGTTTGGGGTAGAAGGTATTAAACCAAGGGCTTTTGAAAATGCGGAGGGTAAAACCCGTATTGAGCCCGTAGAAAAGTATGGGATAAAACTATTGTCTATTGGCTTTTTTACAGATCCCGATCAACCTGTTCCATGGCGTGGCCCGATGGCTTCAAATGCCATAAAACAACTTTTTAATGATGCGGATTGGGGCGAACTTGATTATTTAGTAGTTGATCTTCCTCCCGGAACCGGGGATATTCACATAACAATCAGCCAATCTTATCCTATAACCGGAGCAGTTATCGTAACAACTCCGCAAAACGTAGCTCTTGCGGATGCCAAAAAAGGGTTAGGTATGTTTTTAATGGATTCGATTAATATTCCCCTTTTAGGAATCGTAGAAAACATGTCCTATTTCACTCCTGCGGAATTGCCCGCTAATAAATATTACATTTTTGGTAAAGACGGCGGTAAAAGGCTGGCTGAACAATACAACGTTCCGTTTCTTGGTGAAATACCTATTGTACAAAGTATTAGTGAGGGTGGTGATCTGGGTAAACCGATAATTTTAAAAGAGGATGATCCGATGGCTGTCACACTTATGCAGATTACCGAAAGAATTGCTCAGCAGGTTGCGATATCCAATGCCAAAAAATAAGAAAAAATTAAAATCAGTACATTTATAAAAATTAAATATCATGGATTTGCTACAAAGAGTTGAAGAGGCATTAGATAGCATCCGCCCATACTTAGAGGCTGATGGGGGAAATGTTTCTGTTGAAGAGATTACTCCTGATAACATCGTGCGCTTGAGGTTGTTAGGTTCCTGCGGCTCATGCCCTATGAGTTTCATGACATTAAAGGCCGGGATTGAACAGGCTATTAAAAGATCTGTTCCTGAAATTGCCTTTATCGAAGCGGTCAATCTTACGGATATTGATAATCCGGATGCGGTGTTGCCCGAACGTTTACAATAATAAGTTAGAGGATCTCTTAACACTATTTAACATACTTGCGGCATGATTTTTTATAGTTTTGATTATATGCGTTATAGTTATTTGATTCTCTTTTATTTACTTACCGGGTTTGCCGGGTTTGCACAAACGCCTGATAAAAATCTGGTTCAATTTTCTGGTTTAATTGTTAATGCCGACAGTGCTACCGTAGTGCCCTATGTAAACATTACCAATATTACCGTTCGAAATCAAATTTACGCAGCAAATTATAAGGGATATTTTTCTTTTGTAGCACATGAGGGTGATACACTTACTTTTACAGCTATTGGATATCGTAAAGAAGCGATCATACTTCCCCGCGGCCTCGCAGAAAATAAATATACCATTTTGGTTAAAATGAAGCAGGAGATTCTCAATCTTCCAACTGTTAGAGTTTTTCCATGGGCTAGTTTAGACGACTTTAAAAGAGAGTTTTTAACCATGAAATTTGCTGATGACGATTTAGCTATCGCAAGTAAAAACATAACACGGGAGAGCCTGGCTTCTTTAGCTTCAGAATTACCGCGTGACGGAGGTGAGATGCAGAGTTATAATTTTCAAAACAACCATACCCGGTTGGTTAATAAAAATATGAACCAGCGGATGTCTAACCCATTGCTTAGTCCATTTGCCTGGGGCGCACTTATTCAGCAAATTATACAGGGCGATCAGAGTAGAAAAGGGAATTGAAACGCTATTAGCAAGGCACCTGCGCTGTATGCTTCAAGCTATTAGATTTTATGCTTATCTCTTCTTTTTTACTGACGGAAACTTCATCTTATAATCTACTTTAACAAAGCCTTTAGAAATGGATTCCAAACGATTTTTTAACATCGCTTTGCGTAAAGGACTTAATTTATCAGTAAAAAGTTTTCCTTCAATATGATCATATTCATGCTGTATCACGCGTGCGGCTAATCCAGTAAATGTTTGATGATGCGGTTGCATATTTTCATCAAGGTAGGATAAACTTATATCCGGATGTCGGCTTACATCTTCACGTATATCAGGAATACTTAAACACCCTTCGTTAAAAATCCATTTTTTTCCTGCTTCCTGCGTAATCTGGGCATTAATAAATACTTTTCTAAAATCCTTTAACGCTTCTTCGTCATCAGAAAATGGGGTGGCATCTATAATAAATAATCGTATCAATAACCCAATTTGTGGCGCCGCAAGACCAATACCATGTGCGCTGTACATCGTTTCGAACATATCTGCAATTAGGTTATCCAACCCTGGATAATCTTTATTAATGTCCGTAGCTTTTTTTCTTAGTAATGGGTCGCCGTAAGCTAAAATTGGCAATTTCATAAGCACAAGGTTTGTAAAGGTTTATTAAGTATTTTTTTGTAAAGGTAATATGGTTATTCGCTGGGTTCAAATAGAAGTGTTGTTAATTGTGAGGTTTCAAACATTTGATTTGAAATCTGAAGTAACCGCGAAGCAGAAACCGCATCAATTTTTAAAAATACTTCTTCCAGTGTGTCTACTTTTCCATAGTCAAGCAAACTTTTAGCCATTGATATAATGAGTCCAATTCTGTTTTCCTCCCCGAGAGCGATCTGACCAATAAATTTTTGTTTAGCCTGATGCAGTTGAATGCTTCCCAATGCATCAGCTTTTAGTTTGTGCAATTCTTTAAATATTAAGTCTTTAGCTCTCTTTATCTTAACCATATCCGTTCCGAAGTAAATCGAAAAAATCCCGGTGTCGCTCATCGGTGTATAATTTGATTCAATTGTGTAGGCAATTCCATGTTTTTCCCTTATTTGCAAATTTAACCTGGAACTCATTCCGTTACCGCCCAAAAGATTGTTCAAAAGCAAAAAACCAACTTTATCAGGATGATAAAAAGAATATGACCGGCAACCGATTACACAATGAGCCTGGTTTATCGGTTTTTTTAAGGAAGTGTTCTGGGGATGATATGAAGTAACAGACAATCTTTTTCTTTCTTTAATGTTAGCAGTTACATCTCCAAATATTTTTTCTGCTATTTTAATAACTTTTTTAAAATCATAACTTCCAAATACTCCCACAATCATTTCATCAGTTCTATAATTAAGCGCTCTGAATTCTTCTATATCCTTTCTTGTAAATGATTTAACGCTTTCTGGTGTTCCCAAAATATTCCGTCCCAGTGGATGGTCTTGAAAAATAAGATCTTCAAAATCATCATTTACAGCTTCATCCGGCTGATCTTCATACGAAGAAATTTCATCAAGAATAACTTCTTTCTCTTTCAGCATTTCATCTTCAGGGAAAACTGATTGAAAAACAATATCCTCGAAAAGATCCAGGGAGCGTTCCAGGTATTGATTAATAAACGAAGCATGAATACATGTATATTCTTTAGTGGTGTACGCATTTAAATCTGCGCCAACAAGCTCCAGGCGGTTTAAAATTTGATTGGTAGTTCTCTTTTTAGTTCTTTTAAACAGAAGGTGTTCAATAAAATGAGCCAACCCACCTTTATCGTTTTTTTCATCCCGTGAACCAGCGTTTATAATTAAACACGCGTGTGAAATACTTGTTGTGCCGCGTTTAAATAGTACTCTAATTCCATTTTTAAGTGTGTGTACCTGGTAATCCATCCCAGCAAATTTATTAAAAACCTAAATACATTCAATTTCCAAGAAAGATATAATTATCAAAAGTTTAAACACAACAAAGGCTTTCCAATTGTCAGAAAGCCCTTGTTAAAGCAAATGCTAATTAAGAATTACTGCTTTTCGCCCAGTGCGGCCTGATTTACAAATCCTTCGGCAATTTGAGAAAGCAATGCATCTGTTTTTTTCTCCTCTTCTAAAATTTGGTTTAACAATTCTGATGCCTCCGGCAGACCTAGTACATCTGCTAAAGTTCTGATTGTACCATAAGAAGCAATTTCATAATGTTCTATTTTTTGACCGGCAGCGATAATGCCCACATCTCTGGTCATTGTTCCATCATCTGTATCAGATATGATGCATTCGGCTTCTTTAATTAAACCTTCCATAGCCTCACATTTTTTGGTCTCCGCTTTTTGGTCAATACTCGCAAATACCTGTTCCAATTTTGTTATTTGGTTTTCGGTTTCGGCCTGATGGATTTCCAAAGCAGATCTTAATTCTTCAGATGTTGCTTTCTTAGCCATTTTGGGAAGTGCCTTTAATAAATGCTTTTCAGCCCAGTATATGTCCTTTAGTGAATCAATAAAAAATTCCTTTAAAGATGAAGATTCATCTGAAGACATTTTAGAAGTTGGTGAATTCCACTGATTAGTTGCCATAGGTTTTATGTTTAAGATATGTTAATGAATACAAAAACAGCCTTTCTAGCAAATAGTTCTTTCAATATAAAATTATTTAAAATGCCTGATCTCATTCATACTACTTCAGTTTTCCTTTATACGTTTTTTTAAATAGCTCGTATCTTGGAATTGAAACCATCCTGACATAACTCTCATTTGGGTGGTTTTCAATATAATTTTGATGGTATGATTCTGCCCGGTAAAATTCTTTTAAGGGTTTTAACTGTGTAATTATTGATTTTTTAAATCGTCCTGATTTACTTGCATCGCGAACGGCTTGTTGTGCGAGCGCTAACTCTGCCGGAGAACCATAAAATAAAATGGAACGATATGACGTGCCGCGGTCAGGTCCCTGCTGATCAGGTGTAGTTGGGTCATGTGAAGCGAAAAACACCTTTGACAATTCCGCATAGCTAATAATTTTGGGATCATAATATACCAGGACAGATTCTGCGTGCCCGGTGGTTTCCGTGTTTACCAACTCATAATTCGGGTTGGGTTTTGTACCGCCGGCATATCCAGAAACTGCCGAATCAACTCCTGCCACCGCTTCAAAAATATGTTCCGAACACCAAAAACAACCAGATGCAAAAGCGGCTACTGCTTTTCCGGGTGGGGCCTTGAGGGATAATTTTCTAACATCGTTCTTTTTTTGAGATTGCGCATTACAAGCAAAGAAAATCAAAAGAATGGAAAATATGGATATAGTTGAAATCAAGTATTTCATACAATTTTTTAGTTAAGTTACGATTTTAGAGCAACGCCGGATTGGCGTAAATGTTAGCCAAAGGTAAATATATGCCAGGCAACACCTGAAAATTAAGGTTGAGAAATTTTTATAAAAGGCGAATTACTGAAGAAAATAAACCCGATAGAAATGAAGCACATGAGGTACGAATGTCCGAAAATGGATAGCGGGATTACCATTAACAGGTAGTAACAGCCTTGCTTTTCAAAAA
>JACMND010000207.1 GCA_014378705.1 Pedobacter sp.
AACCGGTATGATAAACCACTTTATGCCCACTGTCTTCAAATATACGCCACCCGTAGCCGTAATTGAAATATCCTTTTTCCTTAGGGTTTGATGGAGCATAAGCAGAATCCTGGGTTTGCTCTTTTATTAATTTTGATTTTCGCATCGCCCTGTCAAACAGGTACAGATCATGAATGGTGCTGTAAATTCCCTTATCTCCAACCGGTCCGTCCAAAAAGTTCTGAGCGACGGATCTTCTCCAGTTTCGGTCATGGCCTACTACATCAACTGGAATTTTATCATAAACCGCTTTGGAATATACCGCAGTATTTTTCATTCCGGCGGGTACAAATATGCGCTCCTTCATGAACTGAGCATAAGGCTTACCGGTAACTTTTTCAATTATAGCCGCAAGTACCATAAAGTTAGAATTGTTGTAATGAAACCGGGTGTTTGGCTTACTATATGGAGCCGGTTTATACTTAGCTATCAATTCCATAACGTCTTCATTCGTTATCCCTTTACGCTCATCTCTTTTTTCCGATTTCCAAATATTGTCCGTAAAATAAACGTAATTCATCATGCCGGAACGGTGTGTCAGCAACAATTTAATTGTGATTCCTTCATATGGAAAATTAGGGAAAAACTCTTTTACATTTTGATCAAGCCGTAATTTTCCGTCTTCCATAAGCATCAGAATTGCGGTTGAGGTAAAGGGTTTTGATACCGATGCCAGTTCAAATACAGAGTTAATTTTTAAACTGTCGCGATGCAGATGATCTGCCCAACCGATTGCGCTTTCATAAATTATCTTGCCTTTTTTAGCCACCAGCACATTCCCGTTAAACGCATATTTACGATGCAACTCTTTCATAAAAGCATCTATCCGTTTATTTGCTTTTTCAGGATTATAAAGCAAAGCGATACTATCAGCCCTTGGATCGGCAATTTTTTTTAATGATTTGTTTTTATTAGATGTTGAGGTTGAACAGGATTGTAAAACAGATATTAAAAGCAGTAGCAGAACTATTCTGCATAATTTAGTGGTCATTCTAAGTAATTAGGATTGTATATGTGAAGAATGCCGAAAATTATAAATTATTGTACCAAATGAAGTAAAAGAGTTATAAACACTATGGTAAAAGGTTGCTAAAAAATTAGTCTCAACAGTTAAGATCAAGTTTGCCTCTAATGTATATCGTCAAAAATGTTTTAAATTTGCTGCTCTATCAAAAAGCTAAATTAAGATGACATACAGAGTGGAACACGATACAATGGGCGAAGTTCAAGTGCCTGCCGAAAGGTATTGGGGTGCACAAACAGAACGATCAAGAAATAATTTTAAGATTGGCCCTGAAGCCTCTATGCCCTCAGAGATTATTACCGCTTTTGCATACTTAAAAAAAGCCGCAGCTTTTACCAATGCGGATAGCGGTATTTTAAGCCCTGAAAAACGCGATCTGATCGCCCGGGTTTGTGACGAGATCCTAAACAACGGCCTTTCTTCAGAATTCCCTCTGGTTATATGGCAAACAGGTTCTGGTACGCAGTCAAACATGAACATAAACGAAGTTATAGCAAACCGCTCACACGTTCTTGAAGGGCATAAATTGGGAGAAGGCCAAACATTTATTCATCCCAATGATGATGTAAATAAATCTCAATCTTCAAACGATACATTTCCTACAGCCATGCATATTGCAGCATATAAAATGCTTGTGGAAAAAACAATTCCGGGTTTAGAAAAGTTAAGAAACGCTCTTGATGTAAAAGCCGAATCTTTTAAGAATGTGGTTAAAATTGGCCGTACTCACTTGATGGACGCCACGCCTTTAACTTTAGGCCAAGTTTTTTCAGGCTATGTTTCCCAATTAAACCATGGTTTAAAAGCATTAAACAATACCCTTGACCATTTATCCGAGCTTGCCTTGGGTGGAACAGCCGTTGGAACAGGGATTAACACTCCCAAAGGCTATGATGTAAAAGTAGCGGACTATATTTCAAAATTTACCGGTTTACCTTTTCGAACTGCAGAAAATAAGTTTGAAGCATTGGCCGCTCATGATGCGATTGTTGAAACCCATGGTGCCCTGAAGCAGATTGCAGTATCGTTAATGAAAATAGCCAATGACATACGCTTGCTCGCATCCGGTCCACGCTCAGGAATTGGAGAGATCCATATCCCCGACAACGAACCGGGGTCTTCAATTATGCCGGGTAAAGTTAATCCTACCCAAAATGAAGCACTAACAATGGTTGCGGCACAGGTGATGGGAAATGATGTGACAATTTCTATAGGTGGATCTAACGGGCATTTCGAACTTAACGTTTTTAAACCAGTTATGGCTGCTAACTTTCTTCAGTCAGCCCGCTTAATTGGCGATGCCTGCCAATCTTTCTGCGATAATTGTGTTATTGGAATTGAACCAAATTATGCCGGTATCAAAAAGCATCTGGAAAATTCCCTGATGCTGGTTACAGCACTAAATCCGCATATTGGTTATGAAAATGCAGCTAAAATCGCTAAAAAAGCTTTAAAAGAAAATACATCACTTCGGGAGGCGGCCGTAGCTCTAAATTTGTTAAGCAGCCAGCAGTTTGATGAATGGGTACGACCTGAGGATATGATCGGCGGGTTAAAATAAATAGATGGCCTTATTCAATAAAATTATCGTCCAACAAAATAAACGTGTTATGAGGAAGTTGCTACTCATATTTTGTTTTTTTTGTGCAATGCTTTCTTTTTGCAAGCTAAATCCAAATTTGCAAGGTTCTGGAGAAAACTATTTACAAGGTGTTTGGAACGAGGATAGCATTCTATATCAAAGTGCATTGTTACAGTATACTTCCCACAAATTTAAATTTACCTGCGATTCATTTTACGTTACCTTCCATACAACAGCTAAAACAAATATATTTCCCGACAGCTGCTACAATAATGGAAGCTGGCTTGAATTTGCAAAAGGAATTTACGCTGTAAAAAGTGATACAGTTTATTTATCAGGAACGTTTACCAAACCAAATTTTAAGCAAAAAATAAGTGGTTGCTACCGCATAGGTCAATATACTGAAACCTTTGTGGTGAATAAAAAATCGCTTGGTTTTTTAGAATTAAAAAGTTTGAAGCAGCATCTCCCGGTTACATTAAAATTAAAAGAAAAAATTACATGCATCCCGCAGCCTATCAATTAGGTAATGTTTTAAAATTACAACTGATTTATGGCAGAAAAATTTTGCTCTGTCATTACGGTTAAAGTTTCTACCGGTTCTCGCCTTAAAATATTCTTTTAAGAGTTTTTTTACCTTTGCGGAATGTCTGTAATAAAACCGTCCATTCCGAAAGGAACAAGAGATTTTTCTCCATCTGTAATGGCTAACCGCAATTTTATTTTTGAAACTATAAAAACGGTTTTTAAAAAGTTTGGCTATCAGGAAATACAGACTCCTGCTATGGAAAATCTGAGCACGCTTACCGGAAAATACGGTGATGAGGGCGACAAATTGATTTTTAAAGTATTAAATTCAGGGGATTATTTAGCTAAAGCCAATCTTGATAATCTTACCAATCGTAATTCAAGTGCTATAAGTCCGGAGATTTCTGAAAAGGCTTTACGATATGATCTTACCGTTCCGTTCGCCCGGTATGTAGTGATGCATCAGAACGAAATCACTTTCCCGTTTAAACGTTTCCAAATACAAAATGTATGGCGTGCAGACAAGCCGCAAAAAGGACGCTATCGGGAATTTTACCAATGTGATGCTGATGTAGTAGGTTCTGATAGTCTTTTAAATGAAGCTGATTTTATTTTAATATATGATGAGGCTTTAAGTAAATTAGGTTTAAAAGATTTTAATATTAAAATTAACAACCGTAAAATACTGAGCGGCATAGCCGAAATTATCGGCAAACCGGAACTCATCGTTGATCTGACCATAGCGATTGATAAAATTGATAAGATTGGGCTTTTAGGCGTTTGTGACGAGCTTTTAACTAGGGGATTTAGTGATATTGATATTGAAATATTAAAACCGCTTATTTTATTAGGCGGAACAAACAATGAAAAAATTGAGACTCTTAAAATCGTTTTAAGTAGCTCAGTGACTGGTTTAAAAGGGATTTTTGAGATTGAAACTATTTTTAAATATCTGGATAGTTTTGAAATGATAAATGGAAAGTTGGAACTTGACATCACACTTGCCCGTGGTCTTAATTATTATACAGGAGCCATTTTTGAAGTAAAGACAAATGAAGCTGCGATGGGAAGCATTGGTGGTGGTGGCAGGTATGATGATCTTACCGGAATGTTTGGATTAAAAAACCTATCCGGTGTAGGGATTTCCTTTGGCGCTGACCGGATTTACGATGTGCTGGAAGAACTAAACTTGTTTCCTGAAACAAAGAATCAGCTGACTCAAATATTGATAACAAATTCTGACATTGATTCTGAAAGATATGCCTTGCCCTTACTGCAAAAATTAAGAAATGAAGGGGTAGCTGTTGAGATATATCATCAGTCAGCTAAACTTAAAAAGCAACTAAAGTACGCGGATGACAAAAACATTAAATATGTGGCAATAATTGGTACTGAAGAGATTGAAAGCAACCAGATCACATTAAAAAACATGCATTCAGGGGAACAGCAAAGGTTTCTGATACAAGACTTGATCAATAAATTTAAAGCACTAAAGCCCTAAAATCATGGGCTTTAGTTAGCTTTTATACTACTTACACGGACAATGAAATTCATAGGTTGTTATTTCACGGGCAGCAATTTTTTCACCATTATCATTATAGGTTACATTTAATTTTTCCTGGGTCCATCTCATTGTTTCTTCTTCTAGCGAGGTAATTTCAAAACCTTGGGGCACACTGTTTTGGGTATAATTGAAAAAATCCTTGCCATTAAGGTTGTTTAACGAATACGTGGTTTGCAATTTTTTTTGTCCCTGTAAATCATATATCCTAAACAATTCTCCTATTGTGTACTTCCATCCAGGTTCTACTGTACTACTAAATACCTTTTCATTATTCGCATTATAGTAGTCATGTATTTCCAGGGTGGTATACCAGGTGCCCAAAACAGCTTCACTAATAGGCTTGTTTGTTCGCGAAATCTTATTTTCTTTCTTACATGCAGAAACTGCAACAGTCCCAATCATTAATAACAGAATAAACCTTTTCATAATTTTAATTTTTATAAGAGTTAATTAGATCTTAAGAGTTTGATTAAACTTTAAGTATTGTAAATTTGATTAAACAACAGTTTTTATGCTTTGTACTTAAAGCTGTAAATCAATTATTAAGCCATTCTGATAAGCAAAATGAATCAATCAAGTGGAAATTACACATCACTCATCAAAAAAATTGATGAATTTATCCGTAAATATTACCTCAATAAAATAATTAGAGGTAGTATCTATCTGTCTGCATCCTTTTTTGTCGCTTACCTCTTAATTACTTTTGCAGAATATTTTGGACATTTTAATCCCGCAATCCGTACAATTCTATTCTATACTTTTTTGCTTCTTAATCTGCTGATCCTTCTTAAGTATATCTTTGTTCCTGTCTTATCTTATTTTAAACTTGGCAAATCAATTAATAATGAGCAGGCCTGCAATATTATAGGAGAACACTTTGAATCTGTTAAAGACAAACTTTTAAATACGCTACAACTCAAACGACAGGTTGATGAAGATAAACAGTATCAATCCCTTATTGAGGCAAGCATTAATCAAAGAATATTAGAACTTAAACCATTGCCCTTTACAGGTGCTGTTCGTATTGAAGAGAACAAAAAGTATTTAAAATACCCTCTTATACCGCTTTTGGCAATTATTCTGATCTTTCTTACAGCTCCTTCTATTTTTAGCGAAAGCACAGAAAGACTCTTAAAACACAATACTGCTTTTATTAAAAAAGCCCCGTTTACATTCTTGGTGCTAAATAATAATTTAGAAGCCATTCAAGGAAATGATTATAAATTAAGCGTAAAGTTAATCGGGAATGAGATCCCTCTTGAGGTTTATGTTGAAGATGGTCTTAATATTTTTAAGCTGGAAAAGCAATCAACTGTTAATTTTAGTTACGTTTTCAAAAATCTGCAGACTAACAAAAAAATTAGAATTAAAGCAGGTGATTATAGTTCAAATACTTATGAAATTGTGGTAAAAAAGAAACCGGCCTTGTTAAGGTTCAGTGTGCGTCTGGAGTACCCTTTATACCTGCATAAAATAAATGAAACGAAGGAAAACACCGGAGACCTTACCATTCCAACTGGCACAAGACTGACTTGGAGGTTTGAAACCGAAAATACAGACAAGATCCATGTTGATTTTAATTCAAATAATAAAATTACAAACCTATCCCACAAAAAAGATTTTTCGTTTTCATATCGTGCTCTTAAAAACACCACTTATTCTGTGAGGGCAGTAAATAACGAATTGCAAAGTGCCGATTCAATTTCTTACCAGCTAAACGTAATACCAGATCTTTATCCCAGCATACAAATTAATGAAAAGGCAGATTCTTTAAACTCTCGGAAGTTATATTTTATTGGTCAGGTAAATGATGACCATGGTTTTAAATTACTAAGATTTAACTACCGGGTTTTAAACAGCCAAAAAATTAATTTAATTACAAAAGCAATAACTATAGATAAAACATCACTACAAAATACCTTTTTTTATACCTGGGATGTAAGTAAACTAAATGAAAAACCGGGAGAACAAATTGAGTATTATTTTGAGATCTTAGATAACGATGATGTTAATGGCCCGAAAGCCAGCCGCTCTACTATCAAAACTTTTACGCTATTAACAGAGAAGCAAATTGATCAAAAGCTTGCATCAAATTCAAGTTCTATTAAAGAGAATATAAACCAGGCCATAAAACAAGCTGCGCAATTAGAACAGGAAACTAAACGCTTAAACCAGCAACTTCTTAATCAAAAAAATCTAAGTTATGATGATAAGAAACAGCTCGAAAAGCTTCTTGGAAAACAAAAGGAACTTGAGGGAATGGTTAAAAATATCCAGTCAGAAAATAAAAAAAATTTAATTGAACAGCAGGAAAATAAGGAAATCAGGCAGAATATATTTGAAAAGCAAAAGCAAATTGAGGATTTGTTCAATAATGTTCTAGATGAGAAAACCCGGGAAATTTTAAAAAACCTTGAAAAATTATTGGAACAAAATAACAAGAATCAAACCCAGGATGAATTATCTAAGATGCAGATAGATAATAAGTCTTTGAAAAAAGAGTTAAATCGCATACTTGAGCTTTATAAGCAACTTGATTTTGAGCAGAATGTTATTAAAACTGCCCAGAAGCTGAAAAAGCTTTCTGTTGATCAGAGGGTTTTAAGTGAGAAGACATCCCAAAAAAACGCTGATCTTAATGTTTTAAAACAGAAGCAAGAGGAACTTAAAAAGGAATTTAAAACACTTCAGGAGAATTTAAAAGAACTGTCAGCCAGGAATAATGAGTTGGAACAAAAAAATGACTTCCATGATCAAAAAGCAGAGCAGCAGGAGATAGCGGCGCAGCAAGAACTCAGCACTAAAAATTTAAATAATAAATCTTTAAAAAAAGCCAGTGAAAATCAAAAACAGGCTGCACAAAAAATACAACAACTTTCAGAGAAATTGGAAAGTTTTCAGCAGGAAAGCGAAGAGGCTGAAAATAATATTAACATACAGAACTTAAGAGAAATTTTAGATAACCTTATTAAAACATCTTTTGAAGAGGAAACAATAATGGACGCTTTGAAAAATACGAATACATCAGATCCAAAATATATTATCGGTACACAAAAACAAAAAGATATAAAAGACAATTTAAAGATGATGGAGGATAGTCTTTATTCGCTAAGCAAAAAAGTTCCTCAAATTCAAGCTGTAGTAAACAAGGAAATTCAAGCTGTTAACTTTCATATTAATAGTGCCATCGATAATTTATCAGAACGAAAAACCCCTGAAGCAAACCGGGATCAGCAGTATGCCATGACTTCTATAAACAATCTTGCTCTTATGCTAAGTGATGCTTTAGATCAAATGCAAAAGGCTCAAACAAAATCTAAGTCAGGTGGTAAAGGAAAAAAGCAAAATCTCTCTCAACTTAGCAAAATGCAGGATCAGCTAAATAAAAATATGCAAAAAGCAAAAGACCAAATGCAAAGGGAGGGATTGGAAGGAATGCCAAAACCAGGTAAAGGAAAATGGAGTGAACAATTGGCCACAATGGCTCGTGAACAGCAAATGATTCGCCAAAGGATGCAAGAAATTAATCAGGAATTAAATAAGGATGGGGAAAGTGGTTTGGGAAATTTAAACAAGGTGATGAAAGAAATGGAACAAACAGAAACAGATCTCGTAAACAAAAAAATATATCGGGAAACTATAAATCGGCAGCAAGAAATTTTAACCAGGTTGCTTGAGGCAGAAAAAGCCGAGCGTGAACGCGAACAAGATAATCAGCGTGAAAGCAAGCAAGGTGTTGACCAACCCTCACATTTAAATAATCATATGATAGAATTTGAAACTATTAAACAGAAAGAAACTGAATTATTAAAAACAGTTCCGCCTTCTTTGAATTCATTTTATAAAATAAAAGTGGGAGATTATTTTAAATTCTTAAATTGGGGAAATAATGGCAACTAGCTCAATTGATTTCTCAGACAATACAGGATTGTACACGCTACAATTACCTTCAAAATTAGAAAGCATAACTACGGTTGAAAACTTCATAGACAATCTTAGCGAAAAAATTAATCTTAGCGAAGAAACATACGCAAATGTACTAACATGTGTTAGTGAAGCTGTAATTAATGCTATTGTACACGGAAATAAGCAAGACGATACGAAAAAAGTGTACATCAATCTTGAAGTAATTGAAGGAAAACGATTGATCTTTACTGTGGCTGATGAGGGTTTAGGATTTGACTATAATAATCTCCCTGATCCAACTTCCCCGGAAAATTTAGAAAATTATAGTGGCAGAGGGGTATTTATTATAAAAAAGCTTGCAGATCAATGTATTTTTAATGCCATTGGAAATGAACTAGAGCTTCATTTTAAAATTTAATGCCATTAAAACCTCCGATTAATTACTTTTTTGAGAATATATCATTCAAGATTAAACAAAAAAAAAACCTTCGTAATTGGATTTGCCAAACCATTGCATCAGAAGGTTATGGTTTGGAACAAGTCAATTTTATATTTTGTAATGACGATTATCTTACAAACATTAATGTTAACTATTTAAAGCATAACACTTTAACAGATATTATTACTTTCGATAACAGCAATACTACAAAGCAAGTTTCTGGAGATATCTTTATAAGTATAGAACGCGTAATTGAAAATTCCAGGATATTTAAAGTTAAAAAGCGTGATGAACTTCATCGTGTAATGATTCATGGTGTTCTTCACTTGCTTAATTATAATGATAAGAGCACAAAGTCAAAAAAAACAATGACTGAAAAAGAGAATTTTTACTTAATGGTAAGATCTTTATAATCAACTCCTTCTTCCTCATATTAATCTAATTTATTTTCCTGATTTAGCAAGATTACATGATCCAAAATCAGGATTGCTTACATTTGCATTTATTTACTTTATTTTTTAGAGAAAGAGAAGATCTTTGCATAAAAAACATACAACATTTACAATTTTTAACCATTTAATTTTAACCGTGAGTATATTATCAACAGAACAACTGAGCCATTCTTTTAGTGATAACTGGCTTTTTAAAGATCTCTATATTGGATTCTCAAAGGGCGATCGTGTCGCTTTAGTTGGTATAAACGGATCAGGAAAATCAACTTTATTGAAAATTCTGAGCGGTCAATTGATACCTGGGCTTGGAAAAGTTGTAACAGAAAAGAATTTGAAAATAGGATATCTGGAACAAGATCCGCAGTTTAATTCACTCAGTACAATAAGTGATTTTGTATATTCAATTGGTAACAAACAGCAACAACTTATTAGGCGGTATGAAGAAGCATTGAGCTCTGAACCCCATGATGAAAGGCTGCTAAACAACCTGATAGATGAATTAAGCCTGGAAAATGCATGGGAGTATGAATATAAAATCAAAACAATTTTGGGCAGGTTGGGAATATATAAACTGGACCAGTCAATTTCTACATTATCTGGTGGGCAGAGAAAGCGTCTCTCTCTTGCAAAATTATTAATTGATGAACCCGATGTTTACATTATAGATGAGCCAACAAACCATTTGGACATAGAAACTATTGAATGGTTAGAGAGTATTCTTACAACTGGTCAGAAGACAGTAATTTTAGTTACGCATGATCGTTATTTTTTAGATAACGTATCTACGCAAATAGCCGAATTAGACAAAGGTAAACTTCAAACTTTTAAGGGTAACTACAGCTATTACCTTGAAAAAAAAGCCGAACAGCAGATTGCTGAAAATGCCAGTTTTGAAAAAAACACTAATTTACTTCGAAAAGAATTAGAGTGGATGCGAAAGCAACCTAAGGCAAGAACAACAAAATCTAAATCACGAATTAACTCATTTTATGAGTTGGAAGAAAAAACAAAAGATAAAAATATTAAATCAACTCTTGAACTTGGTGTTAATGTGGCTCGCCAAGGGAACAAAATACTGGAGCTAAAAGAAATTTCAAAAAATTACGGTTCTGCAAAAGTTATAAACGCCTTTAGTTATACTTTTAAAAAAGGAGATAGGATTGGTGTAGCAGGAAAAAACGGCACCGGAAAATCAACTCTGTTAAATCTTATTACAGGCTCTGCTACCCAAGATTCCGGAATAATTGAAATTGGGGATACCACTTCTTTTGGATATTATAAACAAGGTGGATTAGACTTTAATAACGATGAGAAAGTTATTGATATCGTAAAAAATATCGCGGAGTTTATCACCATGTCTGATGGTAAAATTTTAACTGCCGCTCAGGTATTAACTCACTTCCTTTTCCCGCCGGCCAAACAATATGGTTTGGTTAACAAGCTTAGTGGTGGTGAAAAGAAACGTTTGCAATTAATGAGGGTTTTAATGAAAAACCCCAATTTTATGATTTTGGATGAGCCTACCAACGATTTGGATATAGATACCCTGAATGTGTTAGAAGATTTTCTTTTAAAGTTTCCTGGTGTTCTTATGCTCGTTTCTCACGATAGGTATTTGATAGACCGCTTGACTGACCAGTTATTTATATTTGAAGGTGACGGTAAAATAAATATATATTCGGGTAACTATACAGATTATAGGTTTGAAAGAGAAAATCAAAAAATCAATCAAAAAATCCAACCCAAGTCGTTACCAGACACGGTTATATCTACTCCAGTTATTAAGCTTTCTTTCATTCAAGAACAAGAACTTAACATGTTAGAAAAAGACATTGCGGATAGCGAGCAGACAATTAAGGATCTTACGGCAGAGTTAAATGATATAACTGAGCATAAAAAACTATTAGAAATTTCTGAGAAAATAAAAAAACTTAGTTCCAACATTGAAGTAAAAACTGCAAGATGGATGCAGCTTTCAGATATAAAACAAACTGTTTAATATTTATTCAGGTGTTTCACGTGAAACTTAAACTTTACATTTAACCATGTGCTATGTTTAAAAAATATGATGTTATTGTAGTAGGCGCCGGGCATGCAGGTTGTGAAGCTGCTGCTGCTGCTGCAAATTTAGGTTCCAGTGTACTTTTGATAACAATGAATATGGGCACGATTGCCCAAATGAGTTGTAATCCCGCCATGGGAGGAGTTGCCAAAGGACAGATTGTTAGAGAAATTGATTCATTAGGTGGTTACTCTGGCATCATTTCCGATAAAACTACTATTCAATTCAGAATGTTAAACCGTTCTAAAGGACCGGCCATGTGGAGCCCCAGAGCGCAAATTGACCGAATGCGATTTGCAGAGCAGTGGCGTTTAATGCTTGAGCAAACCTCAAACGTAGATTTTTGGCAAGACACAGTAACTTCTTTGCTAATAAAAGGAGACATTGTCCTTGGAGTTAAGACCTCACTTGGCGTTAAAATTGAAGCTAAATCTGTCATTTTAACAAATGGGACTTTTCTAAATGGCTTAATTCATATAGGAGAGAAAAAATTTGGTGGGGGTAGAACAGGAGAAAAACCTGCCACAGGGTTAACTGAGCAATTGGTTGAATTGGGTTTTGATTCCGGTAGAATGAAAACAGGAACACCACCAAGGGTTGATGGAAGATCATTGGATTATTCTAAAATGGAAGAACAATGGGGAGATGAAAACCCCGGAAAATTTTCTCATACTGATGTTGCCGTTCCAACAGAGCAACGATGTTGCTGGATAACCTATACGAATAAAGAGGTTCATGAAACTTTAAAAGAAGGGTTTGAAAAATCCCCAATGTTTACCGGCCGCATTAAAGGCTTAGGACCAAGATACTGCCCATCCATTGAAGATAAAATTAATAGGTTTGCCGAAAGAGACAGGCATCAGATCTTTGTAGAACCAGAAGGATTAAATACTGTAGAAATATATGTAAACGGTTTTTCAACTTCGTTACCTGAAGATGTTCAATTTAGGGCACTAACCCAAATCAAAGGTTTTGAAAAAGTAAAAATGTTTAGACCAGGTTATGCTATAGAATATGATTACTTTCCACCAACCCAACTAAATTTAACCCTTGAAACAAAAAAAATAAATAATTTATATTTTGCCGGACAAATAAATGGCACTACCGGTTATGAAGAAGCTGCTTGTCAGGGATTTATGGCTGGAATCAATGCCCATTTGAAAATAACCAATAAACATGAATTAATATTAAAAAGAGCTGAATCCTACATAGGGGTTTTAATTGATGATTTGGTAACTAAGGGCACTGAAGAACCCTATCGTATGTTTACATCCCGGGCTGAACACAGGTTATTATTAAGACAGGATAATGCAGACATAAGACTTTCACCAATAGGTTATCAAATCGGACTGATCTCCGATAAACGCATGGATAAAGTGAAAGACAAGATTAACAATGCAGGTTCTATTGTTGCTTACTTAAGAACTCATTCCATATCCCCAAAAAATGTCAACATCTTACTGGAAATGAACAGCTCTTCAACTATCAGCCAAAACGTTAAACTATTTCAATTAGTTACCAGGCCTCAAATAGGCCTTGAACAATTAAGATCCGTTGATCCGCTATTAAACAATCTCCTAAATAATTTTGATCAGGAAACAATTGAGCAGGCTGAGATAAAAGTAAAATATGAAAGCTATTTTGAAAAAGAACTCGAAATTGTTAATAAAATGAAAAGGATGGAAGATCAAGAAATCAACCCTGAATTTAATTACACGAAACTTATATCTTTATCAAAAGAAGCCCGGGAAAAATTACTTCGCATTAAACCACGAACACTTGGACAAGCATCCAGAATTTCTGGTGTATCACCATCGGACATTTCAGTGATCATGGTCCATATGACTTAAACCAGCTACTCATTGATTATCAAATAGTTACATAAACAAAAAATTTATGCTTTTAAAGACTTATCATAAAGCAGTCCATAGTTCAACTCCAAAAAGAGTTTACATCAAATTACAGCCTTTTAAATGCTTAAAAACAAGAGACAACTATTTAGCGTCTTCTATTTAATCCTATTGCCTTCAATTTACAGTGCAATTGGTTGTGCCAGCATTCAGCAGCCTTCTGGCGGTCCAAGAGATACAATTTCTCCAAAAGTTATTAAAGAAAACCCCAAAAATCTTACCCGGAACTTTTCAGCTAATAATATTGAACTTGAATTCAATGAGTTTGTTAAACTGAATAATGAATTTACCGAAATCAGCATTTCCCCAGCAATTGATAAACTGCCAATTTTTAAAGCCCGTAAAGAAATTCTCAATATAAAATTTGAACAGCCACTGGAGGCTAATACAACCTATACAATTAATTTTGGGAAAGCAATTGTGGATGTGAACGAAAGCAATGTTCTAAAAAACTACACCTACGTTTTTTCAACTGGTGATAAAATAGATTCCTTATCAATAAGCGGCAATATCAAAAATTCAATCACAAAACAAATTTTAAAAGATGCCACTGTTTTTATTTTACCCGTAAAACAAGATTCGATTTTTGGAAAAAAAAGGGCAAATATATTTACAACGACGGATTCATCCGGCAATTTCAGGTTACAAAACTTACGTGAAGACAATTATTTACTATATGCGTTAAAAGAAGAATCCATAGACCGGATATATAATAATCCAAATGAAGAAATAGGATTTCTTCCAGATACCATTCGTTTAACTAAAAACATTGCTGATCTAGTTGTAAAAGTATTTAAACAGGATCCTCAGTTTTTCTCTGTAAACGAGAAAAAAATAGAACCTGATGGAAGAATTACTTTGAGCTTTAATAAAGCACTTACAAATCCATCAGTCTCCATTCTAAATCCCGGTAATTTAGATAACTTAAAAACAGTTGAAATTACTTCTGGCAAAGACTCAGCGCTTATATGGTTACCTGAAATTACTTTTGACTCTATAAGAGTTGCTATAAACAACAATGGTAAACCTATAGATACTGTTCAGATAAGCAGAAGTAAACGTGACTCTTATAAACGAGCCATTAGCTTTTTTGATAATCTTGTAGCTGGTAAAATTAAACCTGGATTAGATTTAATACTCACTTTAACAAGTCCGATTGCAACATTTGATCCTGTTAAATTTTCGCTGTTAGAAGATTCAATACCCATTAAAGGCTTACAAATTGTTAAAGATTCTTCATCAACCCGCAAGTTTAAATTAAAATATCCCTGGAAAAAAGATAGGGAGTATATTTTAAATCTTTCAGCTAATGCATTCACGGATCTATTTGGAAACAAATCGAAGCCGTTGGCCCAAAATATATTGTTAGATAGCGAGGAAAACTTTGGTACCATAGCATTAGATTTTACTGTACCCGATACGAGTAAATCATATATTGTCCAATGGCTTAGCCAGGACAGTAAAATTGTTCGTACAGATATCATCAACAAAAACACGGTACTTTCATATATTCGTTACCCTACTGCCAAGTATAAATTACGTGTGATATATGACCAAAATAAAAATAAAGTTTGGGATACGGGAAATGTAAAACAAAGGAGACAGCCAGAAGAAATTTGGAATTATGATAAAGAAATAACTCTGCGACCGAACTGGGATTTGGAAGAAAAAATTAATATTCCAAAGGATCAATAAACCAGTTTGAATACATTATATACCGACCAGGAAGATCTCTTAAAAGGATTCTTTGATCTGGAGAAATTGGCTTAATTTTTTTTGCAGGAATACCGGCATAAATATACCCTGACTCACAAATCATATTTTCCAATACGATTGCTCCGGCAGCAATAATGGTATATTCCTCTATAACTGCATGGTCCATTACAATAGCTCCCATTCCAATTAAAACATTATCATGTAATTTGCATCCGTGAATCAGAGCCCGGTGTCCAATGGATACATTATTTCCAATTTCTGTTGCTGCAAATTGATAGGTACAATGAATGATCGTACCATCCTGAATATTCGTGTTATTGCCGATTTTTATAAAGTTTACATCTCCACGAATTACCGTATTGAACCATACTGAACAATGGTCGCCAAGTGTAACATCCCCCACAATCGTGGCATTTTCTGCTATAAAACATCTAGTTCCCCAGAGTGGGATTTTGCCTGATACAGGTAAAATTAGTGCCATAAAGATTAAAATACAGTGTCTTTGGGATTTTCTTCGTGTTCAGGATAGTCTGTATTAAAATGCAAACCCCGGCTTTCTTTGCGCATCATCGCTGATTTAATCACGATATAAGAATTTTGTATGATGTTACGCAATTCACAAAGTTTAAGGGATAATTTAGTTTTTCTATAAAAACTTTCTGTTTCCTCATATAACAAACCCAACCTACGCAAAGCCCTTTCTAATCTAAAATCTGATCTTACAATACCCACATAATCACTCATTACTTTTTGTGTTTCCCTGAGATTATGCGTAACCAAGATATCCTCATCAGATAGATGGGTATCAGTTTCATCCCATTCAGGAATATTACTGGGAATGAAATTGTTGATAAAGTGCTTAATGGCATCTATGTATATCCGATGTGCAAAAACTGTGGCTTCCAATAATGAATTAGAAGCTAAACGATTGGCTCCGTGTAATCCGGTAGAAGCACATTCACCACAGGCAAATAAACGTTCTATTGAAGATCGCCCCCACTGATCTACTTTTATACCTCCGCACATGTAATGAGCAGCTGGAGTTACAGGAATCATATCTTTAGACATATCTATCCCGATGCTCAAGCACTTTGCATAAATATTGGGAAAATGCACTAAAATATCCGCCTTACTGCGATGTCTGATGTCAAGATAAACAAACTCATCACCACTTTTTTTCATCTCGGCATCAATAGCCCTTGCAACTATATCGCGGGGAGCTAATGAACCGCGTTCGTCATAGTTCTGCATAAATTCTTCACCAGTGCGAGTTTTCAAAACACCTCCAAATCCTCTGACCGCCTCAGAAATTAAAAAAGATGGATACTCTCCAGG
>JACMND010000208.1 GCA_014378705.1 Pedobacter sp.
AATATCCATCTGTTTTGAAAAGTTACATTAAGCTGCCTTTGCCCTTTCCCATTCCATCAAATAATCTATTGATTACTTCTTTCGCAGATTCAGTTTCATTGAAATGTTTGTTTTTCTCCTTTAAGATAGAACTTTTCAGTACAAACAAGAATTAAAAACAGAAAGCGTTTTCATGATTTTAAAAACAAAAAATCCCGTTAAGCTTCTGCCTAGCGGGATTTATTTTTAAATTCTTAATTTAACTCATCTTCAATTTTTTTTGAATATCAGCAACGTAACCTTTAAATTTCTTGTCGGTATCAATAAGATCATCCACTGTTTGACAGGCATAAATTACGGTTGAGTGATCTCTACCACCAAAAAAAGCGCCAATAGATTTTAATGAAGTTTTAGTGTGAATTTTAGCCAGGTACATAGAAATTTGCCGGGCCTGAACTATCTCACGTTTTCTGGTTTTTGATTTAACCATTTCTATTGGTACCTCAAAATACTCACAAACTAAGTTCTGTATATATTCCATCGAGATCTCTTTGGTTGAGTTCTTGATAAAATTCTTAAGCATTGATTTAGCAAGATTTAAATCTATCTCTTTCCTGTTTAGTGTTGACTGGGCAAGCAGTGAAACCATAGCACCTTCAAGTTCCCGCACATTGTTATCAATATTATGAGCCACATATTCAATCACTTCACACGGCAGTTCGATTCCATCTGAATAAATTTTCTTTTTTAAAATAGCCATCCTTGTTTCTAAGTCCGGCACTTGAAGATCTGCTGAAAGGCCCCACTTAAATCGCGAAAGTAATCTCTCTTCTAAACCTGAAAGATCTTTTGGAGGTTTGTCTGACGTAATAATAAGTTGTTTACCCGACTGATGCAAATGATTGAAGATGTGAAAAAATATATCCTGAGTTTTTTCTTTACCGGCAAAATTATGGACGTCATCCATAATAAGCACATCCATAGCCTGATAGAAATTTACAAAATCATTTATATTGTTATTCTTTAGCGCATCAACAAATTGCTGTGTAAACTTTTCGCAAGAAACGTACAATACCAACTTATCCGTTAGGTTGCGTTTAATTTCATTTCCTATAGCCTGTACCAAGTGGGTTTTCCCTAAACCAACTCCCCCGTAAACCATTAGTGGGTTAAATGAAGTTCCACCTGGTTTACCGGCAACCGCGTAACCGGCAGATCGGGCTAAACGGTTACAGTCACCTTCAATAAAATTCTCAAAAGTATAGTTTTGGTTTAACTGCGGGTCAACCTGCAATTTTTTAAGCCCCGGAATTACAAAAGGGTTCTTAATATCCTTATTTAAAGAAATGGGCATCGGCATGCTCTGATTCTTACCTTCTGCACCATTACCATTTGATGGTATATTGGTTGTATATGGCTTATTGTTTGAGGATTTCTCTACAACGATATTATATTCCAATCTTCCTTCTTCTCCCAATTGCTTTTTTACGGTCTTACGTAATAATCCCACATAATGTTCTTCCAGCCATTCATAAAAAAATAAACTTGGTACTTGTATGGTTAAAACATTGCCTTCTAATCTGAGTGCTTTGATCGGCTCGAACCAAGTCTTAAAGCTTTGGGCCGGTATGTTGTCTTTAATGATTTGAAGACAATTTACCCAAACGTTGGTACAAGTTTTTTCGATATACATTTCTAATAATCTGATTTACAACTACTGGCAGAACATATGTTAAGCCTCTTCCGTAACATCGAATATTGACAAAAATATCCGCTTAAAAAACTATATTTTAAAAATAGGCTTAACTTATTGAACCTTAGATGAATAACTTAATTTAAAGTTATTATTACGATAAAAAATAAAATCAATTCTTCCTAAATTTATCGCCTAAAAGCCAACCTAATTTATAAACTTTTTACGGCCTTTCAAATTACCCATAGAATCTATTTTTTTAAAAAAAGTATGGGCATGGCCACTTATTTTAAGATCAATGTAATTAGTGCTTTCAGTAAATACAATATCTGAAATTCATTACCAGAATAATGGTAACCTAGTTGTGATTGACAAAAAATTATATCACATATTTTATCTTATATCAATATCTTTTTCTATTTGAATCGCTTTGACAGCAGATAAATTATTCTCTTTATTGATACGTTAACTCATTTTATTAATTACAATCAGCCTAATTATCCGCCAATGCAATCAATTGACTTTTTAGCATATACTTTTTAGCCTCGTTTAAATTAAGAAATAGCTTATCTGCTAAACTTAAACGTGCATGTTCCGTAACATTACTTTGTATCGCATAACAAGTTATACCGGCAGCTACAGCAGATTTTATTCCATTTTCAGTGTCTTCGAAAACGATACATTGTTCTTTAGAAATGTTTAACTCTTTGCAGCATATATTATAACTTTCTGGATCAGGCTTACTTTTATCCACGTCCGTTCTCGTGATAATCAAGCTAAAGTATTTCCGCAAACCATTCCTATCAAAAATCAATTCTACTTCCTGACGTGAACTAGCAGTAACAATAGAAAGGATTAGACCTTTATTGTGAAAAAACTGTATGAATTCCAATGCATAAGGCATTAAACTAATGTCCTTGGTTTTTAAACGTTCTAGAAAAAGATTTTCACGCATTGCAATGAAATCATTCAGGTTTGTTTTAATTTGATGTTTTTCCATTAAACTTTTTGCATTCACTGGCAATGGCATTCCTGCGTAATTTTTTAACCAGTCTGCAAAAGTTAAGGCAACGTTGTATTCTTCAAGAATTTCATTCCAGCATTCATAGTGAAAGTATTCAGAATCTATCAATGTTCCATCAAGATCAAATAAAATAGCCTTTAGATTTTTCAAAGATGGATTTTTAAGTGTCAGAATTGAATCAATATTCGCCAAACTCTTTCCTGAACGTATTCGCTATTTCGCCTATTGTTGCATATGCCTCTACCGCATTTAAAATATAGGGCATCGTATTCCAGCCGCTCTTTGCGGCTTCTGATACTGAGTCTAGAGCCCTGGTAACGGCATCATGGTTTCTTTCAGCTTTTAGTTTATTAAGTTTTTCGATCTGTAATTGGCGTATAGAGTCGTCAACACGAAAAACTTCAGGAAGAATGCCTTCTTCATCCACGTACTTATTCACGCCAACCAAAATACGTTCATTATTTTCCAGATCGGTTTGGTATTGATAAGCGGCATCACCGATTTCTTTTTGAATGTAACCGTTTTCTATTGCGTTTACGGATCCGCCCATAGCATCAATAGTTTCTATATATTTCCAGGCTGCGGCTTCAATTTCATCAGTCAACGATTCTATGAAATAAGAGCCAGCCAGGGGATCAACTGTATCTGCAACCCCGCTTTCAAAAGCGATTATCTGCTGGGTACGCAAAGCGATTTTTGCCGCAGCTTCTGTAGGAAGTGAAAGTGCTTCGTCGTAACCGTTAGTGTGTAGAGACTGAGTTCCGCCCAAAACAGCCGCCATTGCCTGGTTTGTAACCCTTACAATATTGTTCATGGGTTGCTGCCCGGTTAAAGTTGAGCCTCCAGTTTGCGTGTGAAAACGTAATTTCTGAGCTCCGGATTCTGTTGCGCCGAGTTCCTTCGTTATATGCGCCCACATCCTTCGGGCCGCACGGAATTTTGCTATTTCTTCAAAAAAATTATTATGACAATTAAAGAAAAAGGAGATTCGCTTTCCAAACTGATTTATATCCAAGCCTTTTTCAATAGCTGCCTTTAGATATGATTTACCGTTGGCCAGCGTAAATGCCAGTTCCTGAACCGCTGTCGATCCCGCTTCGCGAATGTGGTATCCTGAAATCGAGATCGTGTTCCATTTAGGTATTTCTTTGCTGCAGTATTCAAATATATCTGTAATTAACCGCATGGATGGTTTTGGTGGGTATATATACGTACCACGGGCAGCGTACTCTTTTAAGATGTCATTTTGTATCGTTCCTGAAATTTGATTTAGATCTGCACCTTGTTGTTTTGCTACCGCGATATACATAGCCAAAAGGATTGGAGCTGTTGCGTTAATTGTCATGGAACAGGTTACTTTTTGCAGGTCGATCCCACTAAATAAAATCTCCATATCCTGCAAAGAATCTATAGATACGCCAACTTTACCAACTTCACCTTCAGACATTTCATGATCTGAATCGTAGCCAATTTGAGTCGGAAGGTCAAAAGCCACAGACAAACCCATTGTTCCCTGGCTTAGCAGGTAATGATACCTTTTATTTGATTCTTCAGCAGTTGAAAAACCCGCATACTGGCGCATAGTCCACAACCTTCCCCGGTACATGTTATTTTGAATTCCTCTTGTAAACGGAAATTCGCCCGGTACTTCAGTCAACGGCTTGGCCTGGCCATAAACTTCTTTAATTTCAATGCCGGATGTTGTAATGTAATTTCCCTGGCTCATCTGGTTAAAGTGTTTTTTGTACCTCTTGTTTTACAATTTGCAGTGCCTTCTCGTACGGATTTTCATCCTCCAGGTTTGCGAAATGTGATAATATTAATTTGCTTAAATCGATGGACGTGGCTGTTTCCGGTAAACCGGTTATCGCACTGTGGATCATACTGATGGTTTCATCTTTCATCTTTTTAACAACATTCCAGGAAGTATCCGTTATATAAATTTGCTGAGAAATATTATGCTGATATTCAGCTCTGATATCTGAAAGGATCATATGATGCATTTCGCGGGCACTTAAACCTCCAACATGTAAACGCACCAACATATTAGCCGGGTTTATTCTTTCCAAAAATAAAGTGATCCGTTCATAAGCCTGCAACTTAAGAGGCAGGGTATGAGCCAGATTTGCAAGTTGTATATCCTTGTTATTTTGGGAAGATTGCAGGGTCAGGAATTCCCGAATAAAAAACCATCCTACAAAAAATGTGATTAGCCCGGATATGCTGATCTTAATAATATCTAAAAAGAAACTTGAATCAATCATTTTAAGAAATTGTTATCTACCAGTCACAATGGCTGTATACGAAACAAAAGTCTACAATTTACCTTATATTTGATGACATATTTTAAAGATTTATGAGTACTAACATTGCTTCATTAACTGCTCCGGTAACCTTAACAGATGGAGCAAAAAAAGAAATAAGGAAATTAATTTCACAACAGGAATTGGGTTTAGAGTATGGTTTACGCCTGGGTGTTGAAGGTGGCGGTTGCGCCGGAATGAATTATATTCTTGGATTTGATCAGCAAAAAGATGGTGATCAGGAATACCTTATTGATGATATAAAAGTTTACATGCACAAAGCCCACGGCTTATATTTAGTTGGGATGGAAGTTGACTTTCAAAACGGCTTAAACGCCCGCGGGTTTACTTTTAGCAACCCAAATGCCAGCAGTACTTGTGGTTGCGGCACCTCATTTTCGGTATAATCTTTATTATTCTTACAATTTAAATACCATGCCGAAATTTATAAAGTCGGCTTGGCTTTTGTGAAAATATGTTTTAGCCTGTAAACCAATATGCGGGTTTACATAATAAACCAATCCTGTTGTCCAGTACCAGTTTATATCCTTATAGTAGCTGTTATAATGTAAATATTTTCCGACCTGGGCATTCAAGGCCAAGCGCCATATATTGGTTTCCCCTCCTAAACTAAGTCCACTCCGCCATCTGTCATAAGATGTTCCATAGTACTGAAAAGTTTCAATGTCACGGATGGGAGCCGGATTAAAAACGGTGTAATAGTAAACAGCATCAAAACCAGCTTTAACAGAAAATACATCGTTTACAAAAAAATTGTAGCCTGCATAAATACCACTTTTTAATAAACCAGTTCTTCGCTCATAAGCTCCACGCCTGCCTATCCCAAAATTAATTTCGAAGGTATTTTTATTTAATTGACTGTAGTTAGTCTGACGCGATTGCTTTTCAACATCCGGGGTTTTAAATTTTAAGCCGGTGGATATGCTAAGCATATTAATCCCACTGTTTGGAATACGATAACCCCCATTAGAGTAATGAAGAAAACCTGCACCTGCTGAAAGATCAATTTTTGAATTTAACGGAATTTGAAATACAAGATCAGCTTTAATAATTTCATTTAGATGACTTCCAATAAACCGATTTTTTTTGTTCGTAAAGAAGGTTTTATTCAGATAACTTAAGCCGACGGCAGGTCTTAAATTAACCGTAAAATTGCCCGACCTAAGCAGTTCAAAGTTCATCTGGCCAGCAATACCATAAGCCTGACCAAATGAATTAGCGGATGTATCCTGGTAACCTTTTAAGTATTTAAGATCTCTGAAAATGAATTCAATTCCGGCAGATTTCAAGTTTGATCGTTTTACCCAATTGTCAGTCAGATGGCTTATATTTTTTTTAAAAGACAGATCAAAACCATACAACTTATCTTGCAATGCTCCGCCGGGCCCGCCTATTGCATGTGAACCAAGTACCAACCTGCCTTCAAAAGAATTACCGGGAAATAGTTGCTGGGCTTTTGACATGGATAAGTCAAGCAATAGTGTACTGAAAAAAAAGGCGATTATAAATTTAAAACTAAACTGAGTACTTAACATAAACCGGTAATTTAGATACATCATGGAAGCTTGCGAAGATGATCAATAAAAATAAATTGATTAAAATCTTCTGCAAAGTAATTTAGCGTAACATATTAGCGCATTGGCGAGTCAAACAATAATATATTTTTATATTCGGACGATGGCAGCAAAAATGAGTTATTCTGAAAACGTGAAAGTAGCTTTACAATCTGTAAAAAGTAATAAGCTGCGTACATTTTTAACAGCCATCATTATAGCAATAGGATTAACGGCGCTAGTTGGGATTTTAACTTCAATTGATGCTATAGAAGGCTCTCTAAACAATACTTTTTCCAGTATGGGAGCTAATTCGTTCACCATTCGTAACCGCGGAACAGGAATCAGGATTGGTGGTAGCGGGCAAAGGCCAAAACGCTTTTCGCCAATTACTTTTCAGGAAGCGATGGCTTTTAAACAATCTTTTAATTTCCCGGCTACGGTTTCTGTAAATGCGTTTGCATCTTTTGCGGCCACAGCAAAATATGGAAACATCAAAACTAATCCGAACATTTCTGTTTTAGGCGGTGATGACTATTATATTCTAACTGCAGGTTACAAATTAGCTTCAGGACGTAATTTTTCACAGGCCGAATTGGAGTTTGGCAGCAGCGTAGTTATTATCGGTTCAGAAATAAGAACTAAACTTTTTTTAGATTCTGATCCCATCAACCGATCGATATCTGTGGGGAGCAACAAATTTAAAGTTATTGGGGTTTTAGCTGAAAAAGGCTCAAGTGTGGGTTTTGGAGGCGATAAAGTTTGTGTGGTGCCTCTTGTTAAAGCAAGACAGATTATGAGCATGAACAACCCATCTTATACAATTTCTGTAATGAGCAATGATCCACAGCAAATGGAGGGGGCTATTGGCGAAGCGACTGGTATTTTTAGAAATATTAGAGGTTTAAATGCCGGTTATGAAGATAATTTTGAAATATCTAAAAGTGATGCTATTGCCCAAACACTACTGGATAACTTAAAATTTGTTCGGATAGGTGGGATTGTAATCGGGGCCATTACCTTAATAGGTGCGGCTATTGCATTAATGAACATTATGATCGTATCAGTTACAGAGCGAACGCGGGAAATTGGTATCCGCAAAGCAATTGGCGCAACACCACAGGTTATTAGACGTCAGTTTTTAATTGAAGCCACGGTAATTTGTTTAATGGGTGGTATAACCGGTGTAATACTTGGGATTTTAATTGGAAATATTTTATCATTAGTGATGGGTGGTTCTTTTATTATGCCCTGGGCATGGACAATTCTCGGTTTATCGCTTTGCGTTTTTGTAGGTTTGCTTTCCGGGTTTTATCCGGCAATGAAAGCTTCTAGACTTGACCCTGTAGATTCTTTAAGATATGAATAATCCCGGTTGGAATTAGAAGTGGTTTATTATACTTTTTTAGTTACCAAAAATCCG
>JACMND010000018.1 GCA_014378705.1 Pedobacter sp.
AATAAGGTGAAGGCAATTGACCGAACTTATCAAATCTGTGAACGAAATGCTCTTAGCGTCTCCTTATGGAGTCAACCGGTATTTAAGCAAAAACTAAATTACATTCCCGTCCGAATGGCTTTAGCCGGGCGGGCACAATAATCCTGTTGTAGCAGGTTTATGTTGTTACCCTGAAGAGTACAGGTATTCATCGGCAGCCTTTTATGAAAAAGGAACATGTGAGTGGGATTTTATAACTCATTACATGTCTTAATGCAGATTGTTGGTGAAGAACACCAACAAGGGCAAAAAAGCTTAGGTTGGACGCAAGCAACTTTGACTGATATAAAGTCAAAGTTGGATAAAGCAAATTGCATTGGTGTGGTAAATGGAGAACCTACTAATATTTGGTTTCAACGAAGTGGTTTTGGAATGTATTCTTATAACCTCTTTTCAGAAGCAATTCCAGAAAGTTTAAAATTAAAATATAACGATAGTTGTACTCATATTTTCTATAATGACAAAGTAGTTTTTTAGTATGGTGGGGGAGCAATCGGACCTCAATGTTTTCCAAAGCTATAGAGTGACACCCCCGTTCTCACCAAGTGTTCCTGAAATTAAAATTCTATGGGTTGATTAAAGTCTTAGTTCAGCGAGACCTTGAACTTAGAGGTAAAACGAGGTCTCCGACCTCTTAGCCTTTTCGTATGCCCAGTGTTATGCAAAGGGAGGGATACATCGGCATTACTTGTTCGTTCGGAGCCATTACATCTAACTTCATGATATAAGTTGAAACCAAATCGTTTAATCTACATCAGACAATTCATGGCAATGGACAACCTATTAATCACACCATCTGATTTGTTTTACACTTTACCTTCTTTTTAATTGGTCCCTACCCAATAATAAATTTGTAACCCCTGCCGGGTACGTTTATAAATTTAATGGAGTTATCGTCGCTTAATTTCTTGCGTAGTTTAGACACCAACACGTCAACATTTCTACTGATGACCACTACACCTTTATCTTCCCAAATCTCTTTCATCAGTTTTTCTCTTTCTACAATCTGGTTTATATTTTCCGCGAATATTTTTAGTGCTTTTGTTTCTTTTTCCGAAAGCGTAATGTTGTTATCATCCTTTGTAAGAACATTATCATCAGCGTAAAATCTATAACTTCCTAATTGTATGTAATCGTTATTATCTATAGCTGGCTCTTTCTCTTCTTTTTTAAGAAACTTATTTTGTAAATAAAAGCCAACAAAACTCAAAGGAATAATTAACGGCAACCACAAAAAGAAATTAAACTTATTCGTTTTTAAAAGATCAATCTCAATAACATAACAACCAACCTGCAGCGTACGACCCCTGCAAGGTGTTAAATCGCCTGTTTGGCTATTTATTTCGTATGCCAGTACAGTTTCATTTTGTTTACAAATCCTCAAACTCACTATATAATCTGTTGCCAGGGCATTTTTTTTAAATGTTCGTTCAACCAAATTGATGAGTGTATCTGAAATAAAACCAAAGTTGTTTTGAAAGGAGATTTGATATTTAGACTCATTTATTTTCTTAACCGGCAGTACCCGCGAGGAAGAATCTTTAGCTGAGAGCAAAAGTTGATGACCTAAACTACGTAACACAATTTCTACATGCTGCTCAGGAATTTCATTTTTTGTATTGATGAATGCAACAGCAGAAATCAACATCACAATTATTATGATTGAAGATCCAAACACAGTTAATGGCTTCATGTGTGCAAAATAATTCATTAACCTACAGTTTTAGGTAGTGTAACAAACGTTTTACGCATCTTTTACAACTTTTTACACTAAAAAACCAAGAGATAGTTGACGCCCAATTATTTTTACTTTCTTGTTTCACCAAATCATTTATAGGCATGAAAATCATTTATAACCTTGCTCTTTTGTGGTACATCCCGATTATTTCGGGGCTCCTTTTTCAATTCTCGATTGCCTGCAACCAGGTGTTAGAAATTCCACAGGCATCCCTTCTGGCTGATAGTCTGCAAAAACAAACAAGAGATGAGGCAGGAGTTGCAAACATCGTTTTTAAATCTGCTGATGGCGGACAAACATGGCAGGACATTAGCGAAGGGCTGCCTGAAAACTTTCGCGAAGATGATGTCCAGCGAGATGGTTTCTTTGCTAACGATAATGGATTCTATTTACGTACCGACGATGGGCTATATCACAGTCAACGAAATTCTACAGTTCCATTTTGGATAAAAGAGATTTTCCCTGGCCAACAGAGCAGGATAGCGCCTGGCAGGACCGGAATATTGGCTTACAACTATGAGGGTCAATTTTTACAAAAAATAAACGGAACGGGCACCTGGTCGCCTGCGTACACGAATTTCCGGGAGAAAGAGATACGTACGGTTTTTGAAACTGCCGGAGGCTCAGTTTTCATCGGCTGCAACAGGGGCCTTTTTAGATCCACGAACAGTGGAAAGACCTGGAAACAAGTTCAGGCTGGTGGCTGGGCAATGAAATTGGTTGAGTCAAACGGTATACTCTTAGCTACCAGCCAGCGTGGTATAATACGGTCTGCCGACGAGGGTGAAAACTGGGAAGCGGTGATTAGTGAGGGCGGTGTGGGCATAGCGGTAGAAATCATTCAAGGTGGATTCGCTGCTATCACGTTTAATACACAGTCGAGAACCAGGAGAGTGCGAACATCGTACGACGGCGGTAAAACCTGGCAGCCTATTGATGCGGGCCTTCAGGAGCAAGCCAACATTGCGCGGTTTAATAAGCCATTGTCTCAAGTTGGTTCATCTGATTCGATCTGGCATCCCATTAATACCGCCCCCCTTCCGGACCAAGCCTTCATAACTTCAATTATTCAGGTTGGTGAAAACTTCTTTTGTGGTCATCCTACCGGCGTTTTCAGATCATCAGACAAGGGAAAAACGTGGAAACTGATACTTCCTTCTGTAGAAAATAAGGTCTTCAATTTATCTGTTTCAGGCAACGTGATCTATGCCATACCCAGAAATGGAGGATGTTGAAAAAATAAAAAAGCTCGTAAAATTATTTGCCCTGTACTTGATTGTTGTTTTAAGAGGATATGAAAAATAAAAGAAATGCCTTAAACGGATCTGATTTATCAGGAGATACATCTATGTTAATTTAACCTACAATAAATATGAAAAAAGTTATTTATGCGCTGATCTTACCGCTGGTTGTGGTAAGCGGACTAGTATTTGCCAATCGCGAAATCAAAAATGAAACTTCTAAAAAATCAATCGCAAAGCCACTCACTGCTGCTGAAATGAAAGCCGGGCGGGAAAGATGGGAGGCTACCCCTGATGGTATAAAGTTCAAAGAATGGGAAGCGTCTCCCGCAGGTAAAAAAGTGTATGCCGCTGAAGCTAATATAAGGAAGCACCTTACAGATTCTACCAATATGGAGGCTGTTGTAACCTCTCTTTCTCTTCCGCCAGGCTCACGATTAGGTTTCGGTGTGATGGCCAAAATTAATGGTGACGATTATATTGTAAAATTTGATGCGGAAAAGTCTCAACTTGAGCAATTGCATAGCCTGAAAGTGAACGACAAATTAATTTTAAGAAGCCATAATGTATCGCATGCGCCCAAGTATGCATATCCAATAGTATCGGGCGACTATGTAGAACGAGATAGTAAAATAATTTATAAACGTGCCCCTCGCAAAGGCGGTTGCTGAGTAAATAAATTATGAAATACGAACACGTATATGCGTTGTTCTTAATGGTTATTTTTTGCACCTCCTGTGGACAAAACCAAAAAAACGTAGCAAAAGATAACACCCAGTCCAAAACCAAAGACACAGCCACTCCGTGCGGGCCTAATAGTATGGTTCGGAATGTAAAACAAGCCAGGAACGGAGACATTTTGATTGCCTCCTACACACAGGTGTTTCGATACGATGCCCGCCTGCCCGCCCGTGCCGGATCGGACGGGAATGACAAAGTCGGGCAGGGTAAATTGTTTACCAATATAACAAGTACTTAAAGTCGCCCAGCTTTTGGGATGTGCTGGAAGATAGAAAAGGAAATCTTTGGTTCGGTACCATGGATTCGGGTGTCTATTATTACGATGCCCGCCTGCCCGCCCGTGCCGGATCGGACGGGAATGACGAAGTTGGGCAGGGCAAATCCTTTCAACATTTTACAACCCGGCAGGGGCTTGCCAGTAATCTTGCTCTTCGTATTACTGACGTGGTTATTACGCATTTTCATCCCAACCATATCGGCGGTATATTTACTGAGGAGGGGAAGTTAAACTTTCCGAACGCACGACTTCATATGCATGAAGAGGAATGGAAATACTGGCACTCTTTTTACTCAGACAATCAGCCTGCCTTATTCAAGTATTTTATTAAGAAGAACATTACGCTTCTGTACTATTGCTAAAATGGGAACAATAAAGGGAATAGCATTTTGAGCTGGAGTGCCGGGATAATCAAAACAAAGAAAGAGACGTATTTTTAATGCAGACCAAACTTATACGATTGTAAAAGCTTTTCCCATGTTCGAAATTTATAACAAAAAATGTGA
>JACMND010000019.1 GCA_014378705.1 Pedobacter sp.
ATAGAAGGACTACCATTTCGGAATTCTTACATTTTTTGAAAGGTATGTAAAATATAAAAGGCCGTAGACATTGAATTTACAGCCTTTTATATTTTTTGTTGATGTTATTCGTGGTCCCGACGGGAAAAGAAGAATCCCGTTTTTATATGTTTAAAGGCCTATTTTAGCAATGAAAACCATCAAGGTGCTCACCAAAACCGTTTGACATGTTTTGGCCCCAAATGATATACTAAGTTAGTGAATATATCTTTTAGTTTAAAATAAAAAAAATTATACGTAATTAAACTAAAATCTTGTTCAATGTGAAAATAGAATTCCCACAATTCAATTAGTTAACCCAGTAGACCGGACCGACCTGTGATTTTATGATTTATCAGCAAATTGCAATTCCACTACGAACATTCCGTGGAAAGGAAAATCACCGGAAAGGCACTTCCCGTGCTGAGTAACCAAAAGATGAACAGCTACCTCAAGGAAATCGCGGACTTCTGTGGCATCAAAAAGGAACTCACCTTCCATATTGCCCGTCATACCTTTGCGACCACTGTAACCCTACTGAACGGGGTTCCCATCGAAAGCGTCTCCAAAATGCTTGGACATACCAATATCCAGACCACCCAGCACTATGCAAAGATCCTTGACATAAAGGTCGGAAGCGATATGGAGATGCTTAGCAAAAAGCTCGCCTGACAGGGCAACCAATATAGCTATCGTCACCATGCGGCGATAGCTATATAAAACAGGGAGCAACTACCAAAACGTACAAAACCCTGCAATCGTAAGATTAGCAGGGTTTTTGATTTTAGGGAATTGCCAACATTTGCACGAATTCACAAAATTTTGTTGAGTGATCCAGTGAGTTTGGCAAAACCATTAAAATTGAACCAAGGAATTATAAATAATAATTTATTGTACAGATTATTAAAAACTGAAAATCTTGCGTATTTTTAGTATTAAATCTTTTTTCAAGAGTAAAAAACTTGATAGATTCTTAATTTAAAAAATGGCATAAGGGCATTTCCAAGATATCCTTTGCTGTATTTTTTAATATTCATATTTACCTACATAGTTGCATTTAGCTTCTAAAGATTGGGAAGTAAAGACACTTCAAGATTAAGAATTCATTTTTTTATCGGTTATATATCGTAGGGAAATCTCAAGCTTATTTCTCAACTTTATTTTAACTTTCAAACTATCAATTATTACGATCAAACAAATATGATGGTCACCTATTTCTCTGCTATTTTTTGATAGGTTTTTGAGCGTAATAAGATTGATCATTAATTAATAAACAACTGTGATTGACATAAGCTTTATTGTCTGAACAAAGATGATGTGTAAATAAAAAACTTTATCTTTATTATTCCATTTCATCAAAAAATTATTTGTTGGATTGCGTCCGAAAAAACCTGAACTATTAATTAAGAGAACCAAATTATTTTGAGGAAAATCATTATTATTCTACTTTTAAATTGTACAATTTGTGTGTTTGCCCAGCAAAATAATACAAATAATAAATTGGCAATAAACAATATAGGTTTGCCCAAAGTTATTAACTATACTTCTAAAAATTACCAAGGTCATCCAAGGTGTTACGACGCCGTTCAGGATAATGACGGTTTCTTGTACTTTGCTAATTTCTGGGGTATAATACAGTTTGATGGCACAAAGTGGAAAAAGATTTTTTTAACCAATGGTTCTAGCTGTACTTCGTTAACCAAAACCACTTCTGGTGAGATTTATGTTGGCGGGAGAAATGACATTGGCTATATAAAAAGCAATGAGAAAGGAGAAAGACATTTTGTTTCTATCAGGCAAAACATAATAGGTGTTAGGACTTTTGGCGAGATATGGCAAACTTATGCAACCAAAGAAGGAATTTTATTTGTAAGCTATGAAGCACTTTTCTTTAAACCCTATAATGATACCAAAATTTTAACACTAATAAAAGATATACAAGGATGCTTTTATGTCAATGATCAAATTCTGGTTCAAAAAGAAAATAAAATCTGGTCATATGTCAATGGCAAGTTCGAGCTTGTATCAAACAGTAATTTTAAGAGTGAAATAACCTCAATTATCCCTTTTAAAAAAGACTTATTATTTGCTACCAATGGTGGACTTTTTATTTATGATGGGAATAAATTTAGTAAGTGGGAATCTCAGGTAACTAAAGTCTTTAATCAAGGGTTTTCAAAAATCTTAAGAACCATAGATAATAAGCTCATTTTTACTATTAAACAATTTGGGATTATCATTACCGATATCAACGGAAATATTTTAACATCACTAAACAAATCTTCTGGTTTGTTAACTAATTCAATGTCCGGAATATACACTGATAAAGAGGATAATCTTTGGGCCACTTCAAATTCGGGTATTTCTTATATTCCCTTATCTGATGAGATTACTTACATAAATGATTATTCGGGCATATCTGGAACCCCTTATAGTTCTGCGGAATATAATGGTTACCTATATTTATCTACTTCTGATGGAATCTTCAGGAAAAGATTAACTCCAATCAATCAAAATATCACACGCCCTTTTGAAAAGGTTGAAGGAATTAGTGGTGTTGTATGGAAACTGTTCGTTTATGATGGTAAACTCTTTTGTGGGCAAGGAAATGCAGCGTATCAGATCGATGGAGATACAATCAAACAAATATATAACAAAGGAACTTGGTTATTCCATCCATTAGAGGGGCTTAATTTAATTCTTATTGGCACCTATAGGGGTTTAGGAATTTTAGAAAAAAAGAATGGCAACTGGATCTATAAAAATTCAATAAAAGGTTTTGAAGAATCTTCTAGATATTTAGTAGAAGACAAGTATGGAGATATTTGGATTAGCCATGGCAATAAGGGCATCTATCAATTAAGAATTGATAAATCCTTAACGCAAGTAACTAAGGTAAAGCAGTATAATAAGCGCAATGGATTACCAGACAACTATGATAATAATGTTTTTAAAATAAATGAACAAATTATAATTTCAGGAAAAAAGGGCATCTATTTTTATGATTTTGAAACTGAAAAAATAAAAGATTTTTTACCTTTAAGTAGCATACTAGGTAAAAACATTCATTTGGAACGTGTGCAAAAGGTAACTGATAATTTACTATGGTTAATGTTTAATAATGGTATACTAGCTAAAGTAGAAAAATTTAACCAAAATAATTATAAAGTAAGACTCTTAACTAATAGATTTGAAAACAACACCATACAATCTTTTGAGCACTTAAACACAATTAATGAAAATTTGCTCTTAATAGGTACTCAAGAAGGGTTTTCTTTCTTGAAAAGAGACAAGCTAGTGAACAAAAGCAGTTTTATTTTCAGTAGTTTTATCAATAAGGTAGAAGTCATTACAGCAAATCCTGAAGTAATATGGGATGGCTTATCAAGTAAGTTTAATAAACTATCAAAATCGATTCCCTACAGCAAAAGATCTTTGAGATTCTCTTATACTGCCCCTTCCTATCAAGATCAGCAGGGTCTTCGTTTTCAATATTTTCTTTCGGGTTTTGAAGAAGATAATAAATGGTCTAATTGGACATCAAACTATTATAAGGAATATACAAATCTTAGAGCTGGTACTTATGTGTTTCATTTAAGAGCAATTAATTCATCAGGCCTAATAAGTAAAGAAACGAGACTAGAGTTTGAGGTTTCACCCCCTTGGTATAGCACCATTTATGCATACATTATCTACTTGATATCTTTAATCAGTATATGTTATGCATCGTTAAAATACATTCAAAAGTGGCACAATAAAGAGAAGAGAAAGATTGAGATAGAAAAAGAACGTAAGATACGTGAAGAACAAATAAAATCGGAAGAGGCCAGGTTGCAGAACGAAAAGGCTATCATAAAGTTAGAGCAAGAAAAGCTAGATATTGAGGCGTTGAACCTTCTCAAAAAAGAAGAGCTTTTAAATATTGCCAAGGAGAAAGAAAGAGAGATCTTCGAGATTCAACAAGAAAAACTGGTAGCAGATCTATGTGCCAAGAATAATGAGTTAACTTCCTTAACCATACATCTGACGCAAAAAAACGAAGTATTAAGTAGCATAAAAGCATCATTAAACAAGGCTATTAAAGAATCTGGAGAAAAAACAACGCAAACCAACTTGGCTCAGGTTGGGCATATGATAGAAAAGAACCTTAACTCGCAAAAAGAGTGGGATAAATTTAGCGAACATTTTGATGTAGTACATGAAGATTTTTTAAAGAAACTACAGAAACGTTATCCTGATTTAAAGGCAAACTCTCTGAAGCTTTGTGCCTATGTCAAAATGAAATTATCATCAAAACAAATTGCCGTGTTGATGAATACCGAACCCGAATCTGTAACAAAGGCCAGATACAGGTTACGGCTAAAATTTAATTTAACAAAAGAAATAAGTTTAGAAGAATTTTTAAATGAAATCAACTTTGAAAGTTATATCGAATAGCATTGATTAAAAACTGAATGTTCTACAATCATTTATAAGCCCTATTGATTTAACTCAAAACCTTTAAATTGAATATTACCCTTTAGGACCTTAATCTTCAATTTATTAACACCCTGAGTTAATTTTAATGTTACAACATCCGATAGTTTCCAATCTTCTAATAAACCGACTTGAATTTGATGTTTAATTGAGTTTCCTATCGCGATCTCGATTAATGCATTATCTTTCAGATCATTTTTTCTGACTTTTAATTGAAGGTTATAGGTATGGGCAGCTGGAACATTAAGCGAATAAGCTAACCATTCACCTGTTTCAAAGTTGGTAACGATTAAATCTTCTTTACTCCCCTTCAAGTCTTTAGCGATATCAACACCATCATTTCTATATATTCTTCCATCATTCCATGTAACTCTGCCGGTGGCATTTGTAATATGTAGATTTGACACTACCCTATCCGAATATGCTTCGTTAGCCTTACCCATATCATAATTTACAGCATTTATAACACCTGGTAACTGGTGTTGAGAGAATGGTGTTGTAGTGCTGTCTTTTGTTTGCCTAAACATAGCATCGATAACATCTTTGTGGTAAATGCAGTTTTTTGCGTTCGTATTTAAAGCTAACTCCATTAAACTATTATAAGCAGAGGTTGTATCAGGTCTAGGGCCCTTTCCAGCCCAATAGTTGATAATTGCTTGATACCCTTCATTCATTTTTATTTCTAAGGGATTATTGAAACCAATTTTCTTTAATGGCCACCAGCACCATCCAATATCGTTAGCTTGAGATAGGCTTATTGCTTCATTAAACCATGTATTTGAATTTTCACCAGCCTCCCCAAGCCATAATGGTATGTTATATTTTTCTCTTATATCCAAAAAAGTTTTTATCGATTCTTGAGAATTAATGGTCCAATATTTATGAAAACTGACCGCCATATTATTATCCCAAGGAGGTAGTACACCCTGATAATTGTTGCCCCAGCCATTACCTTCTATTATTATCAGGTGGTTTCTATCAACAGCACGTATTGCTTTAGTTATTTTAATCAGAAGGTTCCTTAACGGCTCATTTAATTTCTCCTTACCCCCTGATTTGTCAGTGCTGTCTTGAAAGCCCCAATTCGGTTCATTGATTAAGTCGTAACCCCCAATATAAATTTCATCCCTATATTTCAGTGCAATCTTTGCCCATAAGTTCATCAACTTATTTTGATTTGCCTCGCTTTGCCAAAGTGAAGGGCTCTGCGGATCTCTATCAGATATTGGTAAGTCATGACCTTGTCCACCAGGAGTAGAGTGCATATCCAATATCAAATACATTTCATTTGCCTTGCACCATTTTAGTAAACTATCGGTTAATTCGAAACCAGTATCAAGCCATGTATCCAATCCTTTTATGGGCTCCTTTTCTACAGGAAGTGTAAAAAGTTTGTAATGCATCGGTAGCCTAACAGAATTAAAACCCCAAGATTTTAAAGAATCAATATCAACTTTAGTCAAATGATTTTGAAGCCAAGATTTATAAAAATTCTGCGCTTTACTTTTTCCAACAAGCGCTTCAACATTTTGTTCGAATACATATTGCTGACCTTCAAATGGCACTTTCATCATATATCCTTCTTTAAGCATATATCCACCTAAGCCCACTCCCTTGAGTATAACAGGCCTCCCCCTTTCATCAATAATATATTTTCCTCGTGCACTCAAAAAGTTTTGCGCAACAATTGGTGAAGTAACAACAACAAGTAAAAAGACAAAGTAAAAACGCACTAAAATAAATTTAAAAAGGTTCATAAAGACAAATTTTTGTTGCCAAACCTACTCAGAAATCTAAAAAATTGATACTCAACTGATGATTTGCGACAGGTGTTAAGTTGCCAAAAACGTCATTTAAAGCAAAGAGGTGAACAATTGCATTTTATTGTCTATTAAATGTCCATCTCCACATACTTTTTTGTCTTCTCTTAATCAACCCAGTCTCCTGGCTAAGTCGCTATTTTTAATGACTAATTATAAGCTCAACTGTATTGAACCATGACCAAGTTATCATTTATTGGGTTGGTTGCACATTCGTGTAACGACCCATAGCTAACGGTTTAAATCACCCAAGTAAAAACAAATTAAGTTAAATCCAATAAATAATTTATAATGAAAAAAATCAAAAAGGCTTTTGCAGTTGCTTTACTGAGTATTGCTGTACTTTCGTGCAAAAAAACAGAATTAAAAGAAAATGAGACTTTGGTAACCAAAAATCTGTTGATGAAAGCACAAACCGAAACCTACAACCCGATAGCTGCCACAGCTGCCATGGTTGCCATGGGTACAGGTTTTAATCTAGGAAATACGTTTGACTTGGCACAACATTCTACAGTACCAAGTACTATATACCCTATTATAGACCTTTACTATAATGCAGGTTTTAGAAATATAAGGATCCCCACCACATGGATGGATGGATTTTCTGGTAACCATCTTGCTTCAGCTACTGGCACAGTTAACTTTAACCATCCAAGATTTATCCAGTTAAAGGCAGTAATAGACTATGCTTTATCTAAACCAAATATGTATGTGATTTTAAATACTCACCACGAGCATTGGTTAAAACGATATTATAATGGAACTGCCACTTACAATACTCCATTTACGAATTTATGGACTGGTATTTCAAATCATTTTAAAAATTACCCTAATCGCTTGGTTTTTGAGGTACTGAATGAACCAGAGGGTGCACTGGGAGATTGGGACAATGATAATGGCACCACAGTAAGTCCAAACAGTACAACTGCAATAACTCTTACCAAACAGTTAAATCAAGTGGGATATGATGCAATCAGAGCTACTGGCGGCCCCAACACGACTAGAATCGTTATGGTATCACCTAATGCACAAGCTAACACCTCGCAATTTGAAGAAGTCTATAATGTTAAAGAATCGCTGCCAGGCGGCGGAAATGACGATTACCTGGCCATACATTTACATACTTACAACCCATGGAATTTCTGTGGGCAAAAAGGGAGCAACTCAAATTACGGAGGTAGAACAGGCATAATTAATGGCGTGAGTGCCATTGTAACTCACGCTGCCAAATTAGCCGTTGCCGTACACGTAGGTGAATTTGGTGTTGGCCGTGTAGATAGTAGTGCTTTAGAACGTAACTCATGGCAAGTTAGAGAGTATTACAGGACATTAAGAAGAGAACTTATAGCAAAAAACATAGCTGCAACCGTTTGGGACGATCGAGGTTGGTTTGCCTTGATATCGGGCAATAGTACTACCGGATACCAGTTTGTAAACAATATTGTGCCGACCATGATGGCTGCATCAATAGTAAATAAAGCATTTACTTTAACTGGTAGCAACAGTTTCTTGGTAACAGGTTCCAACGGTCAAGCTGTGATGAAAAGTAACATACCGCTAAATACTGGAGGAAGTAATGAAAGATTCTATATCGTGGATGCAGGTACACAAGGAGGAAAGATATCGCTAAGAAGCATGAACCTATTTGCCTCATCAGAAAATGGATTAATAGATATGAATTGTAACAGAAGTACAGCTACAGTTTCTGAAGAGTTTTGGTGGGAAATGAATAATGACGGAAAGATATCTCTTAAGGGAAATAATTTAAGCTATGTAAGTATTGATAATGTCAACAATGCTTTAAGATGTAATAAAACCAGTATCGGCAATACAGAAAAGTTTACCTTTAACTTGGTGCCCTAAAAGATTAAATTCGAAGAGCTATCCCAGCTCTCCGAATTTTATTACGATTTTTATAAATTATTTCTAAAGTTATCTTATTCTCCTAAGCTGCAACGCAGATAATACAGGAGTGCCTTGCCTAGGTAAAAACCTAATTGTAATGCCTTCGTTATTGTGCACCATAATCGAAAGTTTTTCTACTCCTGGCGTTAATGCGCCGTATTTATTCCTGATGTTAAAGCCTTTCAAAAACTCATCGTTGTTTACAACAACATCAAATTCCCTGTTCACCAGGTTATCTTTCCTATTGGTATCATTGAGATTATAAGCTAAAGCTTCTTTGGTTTCGCCACTTAAAAGTTCAGCAAAATGAAGTGATAATTCATATTCACCATCTGTAACATCTAACTTAAATTCTTTTATTCCTACCTGCTGAGTTTGATAAATAGGATCGTTATCAGTACTTTTTATATCACGGTCTGTACCATAACTTTGCCTAGTCGTATCAACTAATGAAAAAAAATCCCCTCCAATATGGCCCCAGCTTCCATCAACATAAATTTGACTTGGAATCCAATTTTGACCTGTTTTAGGATCTTTGTAAAATCTTTTAGCGCCTAGAAGAACATTTAACTGATTAAAGCTGGTGTTGTTCCTTTTAAAATCGATAATAGTAAAGTTAACCTCTTCTTTATCTTGTAATGCCATGCCGTTAAAAAAAGCTTTAGCCACTAAGGTGTTATTTCCTTGTAAAAAGTCTACATCCCACGTAAACTTACCTCCTTTAACCTGGGTCTTTTTACCAACAGAAACTTGATTAACAAATAGCTCAACCTCATCGGCGTTAGAAAAAACTGAAATTGATTGTGTGCTAACTTGCTCGGTCGGATTTGATATACCTGTTCTATTAGCCCAATTAGAGATTTTTAAAAAAGGAGACTTTAATAACTGCGATTGATAATAATAATACAAATCCTTTGGTTTCCTATCTAGTGTCAACAAGCCTTTATTGTTAATGTGAGGCATAGTTTCCTCCCGCTGTTCAGAGCTAAAATCAGCTAAATTCCAAATTAATGCGGCAGATACAAATGATCTTTTATTCATTTGTTCCAAATAATACTGATGGAAATTGAGTGAAAAATCTACGCTTTTATCAAACTTTTTGGGTGTCAAACTTCTAATTCTTGGGTCGGCATCAGCGCCATATTCTGTAACCATTATTGGCTTATAAGGAAAATCAAGATGGCATTTATCCAAAAATCTACCAAAATCTTCTTTCTTTCCACTGTACCATCCTTGATATAAATTCCAGCCTACTATCATGGGTATCTCTATCAGACCATATTCTTTATGAATATCATAGTAACCATAGTTAGGAATCATGGTATATCTTGAGGGGTCTTCGTTCCGAGTTAACAGTTCGATACTTTGGGCTAATTTTTTAATATTATTAAAGTATTCTTTTTGCCTTTCTTTTTGCCCCACAAACTTTGGTCTTAAAAAGACTTCGTTCATATAAGCCCATATTACTATGCTTGGATGATTATAGTTTTGTTTTATCATCTCTAATTGCATGTTTAATGCGTTGCTTGTAAATTCGGTGGACTCTGTAATGGCATTTACTATAGGAATTTCTACTGATGTGAGTATACCTAATCGGTCACAAGTGGCTAAAACGTTTTCATCTTGGGGATAATGTGCCACCCTTAAGAAGTTAGCTCCCATGTTTTTTAAATACATTACATCATTAATATGATAATCATCTGTAAGTGCATTACCAATGCCAGCATAATCTTGGTGCCTACTTGCACCAATCAATTTATAGGGTTTGCCATTTAAAAAAAAACCGTTTTCCGCATCAAACCTATACCATCTAAAGCCAATTGAATTGCTTACTTTATCTATTATCTTACCAGAATTGTCCGCTATAGTTGTTATTATGGCATATAAATTTGGATTTTCGGGCGACCACAGTTCTGGTTTAACCAAAGACTCAACATCTTGCACAAACGCCTTATTTTTGCCTTTCCCTATTGTAATTAAACTTGTTTTAATGCTAACAATATTGCCATTTGGTGATTTAATTACTGAACTTATTTTAATTTTTTTGTTAGCAGCAGAGCTATTCTCCAGGCTGCCTTTTATTTTAATTGAAGCTTGGCTTTCTGATACGGTTGGGGTTGAAATAAAAACACCACTTGCTCCGTATGCTAAACTAAAATGAACTGGGTCTTTTACCAGTAAGTTTACATCTCGATAAATACCTCCAAAAAAAGTAAAATCGCCAGACAATGGTGGAACATTATCATTGTGCGAATTATCAACCTTCACCAGTATTAGGTTTTCTGCACCGATTTCAAAGTTTAAAAATTGATCTACCCTAAAATTAAATCGGGTATATCCGCCAGTATGCACGCCCACACTTTTTCCGTTTACAAAAAGCTCAGTTACTTGATTGGCACCTTCAAAATCTATATAAATATGATTTCCTTTATAAGATTCTTCTAGCTTAAAGGTTTTTTTATACCATCCTACTCCTCTAAAATATCCTTTAGTATCATCCATAACATCAAGGTTATTCCAAGTATGTGGGATATTAATTTGTTGCCATTTAATAGAACCTAATTTTGAGGTTGAGGGGTCTACAGCATCTTTACTAAAATACCAGTTGTAACTAAACCCAATTTTCATTGGTTTTGGCTTGGCCGCTACCTGACTCATATTTATCAAGTACAATGTGAACAAAAAGATTAAGCATAATTTTTGTGAAAGGTGTTTACGATACATGTTTTAAGATAATTTGACGGTAAAAAATCCGGAAATTAAGAGACTGGGATATGGCTCTAAGTTAATCAAACGGTAATGATCTAAAAATATAAATTGGAGATTCGTTAGCAACGAGTCAGTATTTCTGGGTATGTTATTTGTGGCTAAATTGCTTGTGGTAAAACGTTTTGGCAAAACAAATGTTAAGGGCCATCTAAATCTTTAAAATTATAAGATAGCCGTTCCTTTGAATCATCATACAGAAGGACAAGAACCATTGGTAAAAAAAATCACTTTTTTGCTATTTTTCCATGAAGGCGAAATGGCGATTAAATCTGAGAGTTGGCTTTGAGCATTATTGTAAGTATTAGGGTTTTCCCGGGCAATGGTCCAATAAACGGGTGCTTCACCCCATACCAATAAGCCCATTTCATCTGCTAAACGCACCATTTCTTCATTATGTGGATAATGCGCCAACCTTACAAAATTACAGTTGAGTTCTTTTGCCCATGTGAGCAGCATTTTTAAATCACCCTCAGAACGTGGCCGACCCAGGATTAATGGGTTTTCATCATGCAAAGAAATTCCTCTTAAAAAAACTGATTTCCCATTTAGCAAAATATCTTTCCCCTTGGTTTCGATGGTCCTAAAGCCAATCTTATCATTTACCTCATCAATTCCTGAAGTGATTTTAACTTGATAAAGCTTTGGATTTACTGGTGACCAATAGGTAAGGTTGTTTACGGGTTGCTTGATCATCGCATAACCTTTGTCATCTGTATTTACAGCGAAAGTAAGTGCCAATTCCGGTATGTTTATCATTACTTCTTGAGCTTTGGTGGCACCGTTCAACTGAATAAACCCTTCAATGGTGCTTGAATAGCTTTTTGCTAACTGCACTTGATAGTCATGGATATAGGTTTCGGGTAGTTCTGCCAGTAAAACATCACGAGTAATGCCACCATAATTCCACCAATCGGTACTATTGGTTGGTATTTCTTCTTTTTTCCTGGTATTATCAGCTTTTACCACGACGGAGTTTTCGCCCGCTTTCAATAAGGAAGTTACCTCAAATTGGAAAGGTGTAAAACCACCTTTATGCATGCCTAATTTTTTACCGTTTAGGTAAACATGGCTTTCATAATTTGCAGCGGCAAAGTATAAGATATAACGTTTGCCCCTTAGTGGCTTGGCATTAAAAAGCTTACGGTACCAAACCGTACCCTCATAAAATGATAACTTTTCTTCTTGGGAATTCCAATTTCCGGGCACCTTTAAAGTTGGTGCTTTATCAAAATTAAATTCAATCAATTCAGATTTATCTACATTTCTCTTATCATCATAATAACCACCAGTTTTACTTTTTGATTCATCATAAGCTTCTCGCCTATAATCATAAAAACCGTTTTCATAAGGATCTATGATATAATTCCACCTGCCATTTAAACTTAAATTATTGCGTGAAGCGATATTTTGAATAAGAGATTGTTGCCCGAATGATGATAGACAGAACAGTAAAAATGCAAGGGCGAAAAAAAGTTTTTTCTTCATGTTAATGGGTTGGATTTGTGTTATGAATATTTAGAAAGGAGGTCATGAAAAAAACCATTATGACCCCCTTAAAAAAGTTGCTTACCAACCTGTGTTTTGAACCAAGGCAGGTTGTCTATTAATGTCACTTTGTGAGAATGGAAATAAGTAATTTTTTTCGGTAAAAACCCTATTTTCTACAGTAAATTGCTGATAAGTAAAAGTGTCGTTAGGTAAGCGAGTGATTCTCATGCCAGTAACTGGTTTATTAAAAAACTCATTTCCTTTTTTCCATCTTCTTACATCAAAAAATCTGTGCCCTTCAAAGCACAACTCAACCCTACGCTCATTTTGAATAATTATTCTCATTTGATCTTTTGTTAACAACGGAGTTGCAATTACCAAAAGTGGAAGATTTACATCTGGTCTTCTTCTTACTTGGTTCAGGTAAGTATATACATCAGCAACTGGGCCTTGAGCCTCATTTAAAGCTTCAGCGTAATTCAATAATGTTTCTGCATATCTAAAAAGTATCCACGGACGACGAACATTACTATTTGCTTGTTGATTCCATGTTGCTGATTCGCTTAAAAACTTACGCATGTAATATCCTGTTTTCGTAGCATTAACATTTCTATCGATACCATCCTTGCCGCCAAGAAAGGTCTCAATTGAGATGTTTTTAAATAAGCGTCCATTATGATTGATATTTAAAGCAAATCTTGGATCTCTGTTTGTATACGGATCAGCAGGATTATAACCAGATGCGGGGTCTGTAATCGGACGTCCATTTGCCATTCCAAAAGCATCTACCAATTCTTGGGTAGGATTGGTTCTGCCATTTGCACCGTCGTAACTAATTGGCGCATTATTAATCTCGATACTGTTAATGTTGTTCGCCCTACCTGCAAAAATAACTTCGTTATTATAGGCAGCGGAGTTATAGTTGAAGACATTGGCGTAAGAATTAAGGATTTGATGCTTGTTTCTATCTATTAAAGCTTTTGCCGCATCAGCCGCTCTTTGCCATCTGGTTAAATCGCCTGTTGGATTATTTAGTGGGCTTGCATCATAAAGGTATAACCTGGATTTTAAAGCTAAAGCAGCGGTCTGAGTTGCCCTGCCGCGTTGTAAAGTACTCCATGATTGGGTCCATTCTGGTAAACGAGCAATAGCTAAATCACAATCTGATGCTATTTGATTGATACAATCTTGATAATTACTTCTTGGAAGGTTTAAATCTTCTAATCTATCAAATACCCTTGTTGCCAAAGGAATTGGACCAAATCTTTTAAATAATTCGAAATGAAACAATGCTCTTAAAAAGTATGCTTCGCCAAGTAAGCGTTCTCTATCGGCAGCTTGGGTTAATCCATCTTGGGGAACAATTTCTGCAGTTGGCAAATTCTTTAATAATAGATTGGTTTTTCTGATCCCATTATACATGTCTGCATACCTATTATCTACCGTTCTGGTGGAACTCCAGGTACCATTGTTAAAGGTATTGATTGAAGAATTTAAATTAGAGTTTACCGCTTCATCAGATCCAGAGGCCCTTAATGCGCCACTGCCATCCATGTCAAATTCTTCTACGATATCGGCATATGCATTGTTCAACACACCTCTGGCGTAAGTATCGTTACTCCAGAGCTGTTGTTCGGTTATGGTACCTTCGGTAGTATTACTGGTAGAACCATCTTTTAAAAAATTAGTTTTTTCACATCCAATTACTAGTATACCAGCAATGAATAGGCATATTTTTGATTGAGTAATCTTTTTCATTTGTATTAAAATTTAAGGTTTATACCAGCAGAGAATGTGATGATATATGGATAATCAGAATTAAAACCTGCTGTTGGAATTTCTGGATCGATAGGTAAATCTCCCAATTTACTAAAGGTTAATAGGTTAAAGCCACTTGCGTAAAACCTTAATGAATTAAGTTTTAACTTTTTAATCACATTTGGAGAAATTGTATAACCCAACTCCAAATTCTTTAACTTTAAGAAATCACCAGAACGCAACCAGAAATCAGAATCTTGGGTGTTATTACCTCTATTGTTTAAAGCTACTAACGGATATTTAGCAGTTGCCGCGGTTGCTGGTGTCCAACTTTCTTGACTAAACTGATTGATATAGTTTCCAGAAGCACTGGTAGAGTTGATTAAATTATTGATCTGGATAGTTCTACCCGCAACGCCTTGAAATTGTAACGAAACATCAAAATTTGCGAACCTAACGCTAGTTCCAAAGCCATAATAAGTATCTGGTACATCAGAATAATTTGTCATGATGAAATCTAAATTATCAATCACGTTGTCATTATTTTGATCAACATAACGAATATCACCAGGGCGAACCAATGCCGAAAATCTTTGTACTGGAGCTGCATTAATTTCCGCTTGTGATTGGAATAAACCATTAGAAACTAAAAACCTACGGATAAATTCGCCGCCCTGCACAACACTACCTACACTAAAACCAGTTTGTTTTTGATACTGAGGAATCCCAGCTTCTTCGTTAATCTTGAGTATTTTACTTTTAGTTTTTGTAAAGTTGCCGTTAAAACCTACCGTAACTTTATTGAACGTTTTTTGATAAGACAAAGTAGCTTCGTAGCCTTGATATTGCGCTTGGCCATTGTTAATTAACGACAGGGATTGTCCGATAACATTAGGGAGCAGATCTGCTATTAGTAGATCTTTCCTTTTTTCTCTAAATAAATCAAATGCTAAGGACAAGCTTTGGTCGAAAAATTTCCCGTCAATTCCGACACTCGATTTTACCGCTTTTTCCCAAGTTAAGTTTGGATTAGCCAATGCCACTTCACCCGCTCCAGAAACTCCGGTGTAACCTGTTCCAAAGGTATAACCGCCGCTACTTCTGGTAAAATAGTTACTAAAGGCAAACCGTCTGGTACTCAACTCATCAGCGCCAACAATACCATAAGACCCTCTAATTTTTAAAAAATTAACCGCTTTAAATTTCTTTAAGAAATTCTCTTCTGATATAATCCATCCCGCAGAAAAAGCAGGAAAAACACCAAAGCGCTTGCCTACAGCAAAGTTTTCTGAGCCTGCGTAGGTAGTTACAATATCCATAAAATAACGATTGTTGTAACCATAAGACAAGCGGTTTGCGATTGAGGTACGATTAAGATCCAACCTTCCAGGGGCAGCACTAATTGCCCTAGATAATCTTGATGAAAATTTAACATTATGCAAACCAAAAGTTCTGTCATAATCTATACCTGTCCAAAACTCATTGTTTCTTACATTGCTGTTAAAATCGCTGGCCTTGTATTGTAACGGAGTCTGATTACCAAAACGCTGGAATGTCCCATTGCCGTTTGGCGCATAAACCTCATAATTTTCGTTAAAACCATAAGCGTATGCACTGGTAATATCGTAAGTGTAAAAAGCATTTGCAGATAGTCCATTTAAAATGAAATCGAGTTTGTGCATTACCTCTAATGTAGCTAATAAAGAACGTGTTAAATCGTTATTGTTTCCATTGGCGGTAAGCATTGCCAGTGGGTTATTTCTGAAGAGTGCAGACCCTCCAAAAGTTCCATCTGGATTTAATAAAGGAAAAGCATTGGCCGGTGTATTATAAATGGTGTTTAAAAAGGTAGCGTTTCCAGAGGTGTTATACTGTAAATTTTCTATCCTCCCACCTACATCTAATCTTACATCTAATTTTTTGTTGACGTGTAAGTCTAAATTGGTCCGAAAATTATACCTTTTAAAATTTGAATTGGTATTGTATTTAGGTGCCGCTGCATCGCGGTATAAACCATCTTGTTTATAATAACTTAATAAGGTAAAATACCTCGCAAATGAGTTGCCTCCGCTTACTGTTGTTACATACCTTTGTACCGGTGCAACATCTTTAATAAAACGATCAACAAAGTTGTTGTCTGGAAAATTAACCAAATCAGCACGAGATTGGTAAGCATTTAGTGCCGTTTGATCATAAATCAAAGGCAATCCGCTATTTGTTGCCACTTGATTAGATAAGCTTGCGAATTGAAACGAATTTACAGGATTGGTTAAATTTACAGGTGCCTGCACGCCCACTTGTGTATCAAAGGTAACATTTGTTTTTACCGCATTACCTCTTTTGGTGGTTATATAAACTACACCATTTGCACCGTTCATACCGTACCAAGAAAGAGAAGCTGCATCTTTTAAAACACTGATGCCTTCAATCTCATTGAGGTCCATATTAACAAAGTCGCGTTCTACTCCATCAACCAATACCAAGGGAGATTGACCACTGTTGTATGATGATCTTCCCCTAATTAACAAGGAGGCATCATCAACGCCTGGCCGAGACCCGGTCTGTTTGATGTATAAGCCGGCCAGCCTTCCAGATAGCGAATTGGTTAGCGTTGACAAAGGTAGTTGTGGTAATTCGGTACCTTTTATGGTGCTAATAGATGCAGATATGCCGCGTTTTTTCCTGATGCCAAAAGGGATAAATACATCATCATCATCGCCAGCATCAATTAAACTTTCTGTTAAAGTAACTACTCCCTTATTTATTTCTACAGCAGGTATTTTAAGTAGATTGTAACCTTCTTTTTTAAAATAAATTATGTCATTACTTGTTGCAGCTAACGAAAACTTACCGTCTTTTGAAGTAACATCACCACCTACTCTCTCTTGTATTAAGATTTTAACACCTTCTAGGCTAACTCCTTTGCTATCTTTAACAGTACCAGAAATGGTGATGTTATTTTCTGGGCCTTGGGCATAACTACACAATGTAGCTAGGGTAAGCACTAGAAATGTATATACTTTTATAATTGATTTCATATTATTGGTTTAGCGTTTTAATTCGTATGAATTGAGCGAATGGTTTATTCCCAACCAGGATTTTGAACTAACTTTTCTTGACTTTTAAATACTTCATTTCTTGGAATTGGGTATCTGTGCATATAGTCTAGATACACTTTTTGGAAATTAATCGGCAATAAGATTTTTGTGTAAGTAAAAGAAGCATTAGTATTTTTAACCACATCCATACCGTACATTGGCTGCGCAACAATTTCGGGCCCAGCTTTCCACCTTTGTATGTCGTACCACCTTGCATCTTCAAAAGCCAACTCAACAGCTCTCTCATTTCTAATTCTTATTCTAAAAGCATCTTTAGTGCTGGCCACGTAACCTGCACCTGTCGGATTGGTAGTTTGCAGCACTGGCATAGCTGCTCTGGTTCTAATTTGGTTTAATGCAGTTAAAATACTTTCCTCAGGCCCCGAAAATTCATTTTGGGCTTCTGCATAATTCAATAAGATTTCTGCGTATCTGAAATAGATATAATTTAAAAGTGCTGTTCCTGGTTGATTTCTGATGAAAATTTCCGGGCACAACTTCCGACTGTAATAACGGGTTGCAGAGTAGCCATTGTTATTTTCTTGATAATCTCTACCAAATGTTTTAACCCCAGTGGCCGATATTTGAGACCAAGTTTCGATTCTTCTACCCTGCCAAGGCGCATCGTTAACTAAAATGTTGGCTGCTAATCTTGGGTCTCTATTCTCATATGGCCTGGTGGGATTGTAACCTGATGCAGGGTCGGTGATTGGACGACCGGTAGTACGCATCTCATATAAATCAACGTGGTTTTGGGTAGGATTTAGCTGGCAATTGCCACCACCAGAACCTGGAGTCATTGCAAAATCGATGAACATTCCATCTATTGATCTCGGCCCTCTAATTTTCATCATGATATATTCAGGCGAGGTTGGAACGTTCAATATGTCGGAGTAGGTGGCTTGCAACGAATACTCGTTCAAGTCCATCACGGCTTTTGCAGCATCGGCCGCTAATTTCCACTTGTTTAAATCATTCGCCTCATTATTTAATTTGCTTGCTGCATAAAGTAATAATCTAGATCTTAAAGCTTTTGAGCTTCCAATGGTGGCTCTACCATTATCAACATTTAAGGTAGCGGTATAATTTAAAGGCAACAGTGCATCAGCTGCATCCAGGTCTTTTAAAATGAAATTCACACACTCTTGGTAGGTATTCCTCGGGAAATCGTTCTCGCCATTGGCTTCTAGTTTTTCATCAATTAAAACTACCCCGCCGAATCTTTTAATCAACTCGAAATATAGAAAGGCCCTAATGAAATGCATTTCACCTTCCACTCTTTTTCTTGGACTATTAACTGCAGGCCAGTTCACACCATCAATTTTAGATAACATGATGTTTGCAATTCTTATACCAGCGTAGGACCTGTTATAAACATCGCTGATGTCATTACTAAACCCCTGACTATAATGCTGATGATAATTACCTTGCGTGATGAAGCGAACTGCAGGTTCGTTGTTACCAGAAACAGCCTCATCAGAAAACTGACCAGTTATCCCGCGGTGAGAGTTAAACCTGGCATAATCTTGTATTAAAAAATTGTACGCACTATTAGCATATTGTACAGCTAAAGTCGGATCTCTAAATACTCGCTCTTCGGGTAAATTAACACTTGGTGCTTTATCTAAAAAGGATTTCTTACAAGATGCCGTCAAAAGAGATAATGCAAAGATTATAAATATGTTATATTTTAATTTCATGATTTGAAAATTATAGGGTAAGGTTTAAGCCTAGGTTATAAATTCTAGCTGTTGGATAGACAGATTGTCTCGAAAAGCTGGTGTTCTCGTCGTTGATGACTTCTGGATCCAACGAGAATCGATACTTTGTCCATGTGTAAAGATTCTGACCGCTTAATGTTAATCGCAGACCTTTTAGCTTGATGGCATCACACCATTTAGCAGGTAAGTTGTAGGAAAGCTCCACATTTCTTATTTTCAGATACGCCGCATTTTGAAGAAGATAATCATTTAAAAGGTAGTTGCCGCTAATGCTATTTCTGGTATGCAGTGCCGGCCATGTTGCAGTAGCTGCGGTTTCGGGCGTCCATCTATCTAGTTGATGTTCGTAAACTTGAAAGCCATTGTTTTGCTCGGTCAAGATTACATCAGAACTAACATTTGCAACGCCTTGAAATAATACGGATAAGCTCAAGCCTTTGTACGAGATGCTTGGAGAAAAACTATAAGTATACTCCGGAAGTCGTGAAAAACCGATTGGAGAAGTATCATCTGCTGTAATAATCCCATCACCATTGATATCTTGATATTTGATGTCACCAGGAATTCTTGGGCCCAAGGTTGTTGGTAAATACGAATCGATATCTGCCTGTGATTGATATAGACCTAAACTTGTAAAACCGTAAAACTGACCAACTCTATTACCGGCCTGTTTTCTGTTTTCAGGTGTATTAATGGGCTCATCTCTTTTGATTATTTTGTTTCTGGCAAATGATAATTGTGTATTTATGGAATAATTAAATTCGCCAATCTTATTTTTGTATCCGATTTCTAATTCGTACCCCTTGTTATATACTTCACCAATGTTCAAGGCCGGATAAGTTAAACCATAAATTGTTTGACCTGATAATTTCCGGGTTAGAATGTTCCTTCTTTTTTCATCAAACAAATCAAAATTTAGTGTTAAAGCATTTTTTAAAAATGCGCCTTCAAATCCAATATTTCGTTTAGTCCCTGTTTCCCAGGTTATCAATGGATTACCTTCTACGCCATTACTTACCACTACAATCGGAGAACTAACAACAGAATTTGGCAAGCCAAATGTTACCCCTCCGGTCTGTACGTTAAAGTCTGTTAAAAATAAGAACCGTCCGGATCCAGATACGTTATCGTTACCAACTTGTCCGTAAGATCCTCTAATTTTTAAATTATCTATCCAACTCACCTTACTTAAAAAATCTTCCTTGGCAATGTTCCAAGCACCAGAAACCGCCGGAAAAAATCCATATTGAAGACCTGGCGCAAAAGCCTCTGACCCATTGTAAGAAGCATTAAATTCAAAAAAATACTTTTCCTTATAATTATAAGTGGTCCTACTAACCAACCCTTCTGAAGCTCTTGGGGCTGCGTTAAGTAAGGTTCCTTCAACTTGATTAAGTTGCCTTGTAGCTAAAAGTACCCCTGATAGGTTATGGGAACCAAAGCTACGAGCGTAGTTAAGTCCTAATTGTAAGTTTGAGTTGATATTTCCACTGCTGCTAGATATTAATCCACTTAGAGGTTCATCTCTATTTCTACTTTGGTCTAAAGTAATAACCCCTGTTTTTCTATCTTGCCTAAACGCGGCCCAATTCGCATTTCTTTGCGTAATACTCGTAAAATAGGAGTCGTAACCAAAAATCCCCTTAAACGAAAGACCCTTAGTCAATGCATCTAATTTGTAATTTACGGTAAAATTACTTTCAATAGTATTGGCATCATCATTTCTAGTACCCCATCTTGTCAAGGTTGCCAAGGGGTTCCAAGTATTTGTGCCAACATCAAAATTTTGCGCAATTCTACCATCAGCTAAAGTAACTGGATAGGCAAAAGAAGGTATCTGCAAGATCCTCGATATCATACCCTCAACATTATCATAGGAAAAAGTAGAAGCACTTGGCCCCCCTGGCTGGTATCTTCTACCGAATCTACCTCCTAATCGTACTATAAACTGTAAATTGTTTGTTAGATTGAAATCGGTATTAGATCGGAAATTATATCTATTGTAAGATGGAGTAGATGAAAAACCATAAGGAGAATTAAACTTTTTGAAAATACCGTCTTCAAATAAATAGCCAACAGATGCAAAATATTTGATAAGCTTTGTACCCCCACTAACGTTAACATTATGTTGAGTTTGTAAATAGGCTTTTCTTGTTAGGTATTCGAACCATTTAATATCAGGATAACCATAGGGGTCAGATCCATCCTTAAATTTTTGTAATTCATCTGAAGTCCACGTTTCATTTCTCCCATCATTTCTATCCGCTTCGTTCATTAAAAAAGCGTTGTCAAACGAACTTACTCCTCTAGGAATACCCGTTGGAGATTGCAAACTAACATTAGTCGTATAACTGATTTTAGGTTTGCCCTCCTTACCAGAACGAGTGGTGACTATTACTACACCGTTTGCACCTTTTATACCAAAAATTGCTGTGGATGATGCGTCTTTTAAAACAGAAATTGTTTCGATTTCATTTGGATCGATATCGCCAAAACTTTCTCTTTGAATACCGTCTACAATAACTACCGCTCCTGTGTTTCCATAGGTGGCGGCACCTCTTATATTTAAAACCGCTGCATTCCTACCCGGCTGTCCACCTTTTTGAACCGCTGTTAAACCTGTAATCCTACCAACTAAACTATTCGTTACATTAGAAGTTGGCGATTTTAAAATCTCTTTCGTATTAACCGTACTTATGGCACCTGTAATGGTAGACTTTTTTTGCTGCCCAAAACCAACAACAATAACCTCATTCAAATTATCGATGTCAGACTGTAGGGTGATATTTAAAACTGCCCCCGTTACTTTTTGCTCCTTGGCCTTAAACCCAATTCCCGAAAACACAAGAATGGCATCATTTTGTACGTTAATACTAAACTCTCCAATATCGCTAGTTATTGTACCTAAATTTGAAGCTTTAATTTTTACATTAATTCCTGGCAGGATTTCCCCGCTCTCTCCCTTCACTACACCAGATACCTTTCGTATTTCTTGTGCATGGGCAATTAGTAGCTGCGCAAATGTGAGCGCAATCAAAAGCGTAATCTTTTTTATCATACTGTTATATTTGGTTGGTTTAACGAATCTCTACTGATTCAACTCATTTAAAAATCAGCAAGGTAACATACAATTTGAAACCTCAATTGTGATTCTTAATTGATTGGTTACCCGACAAATTTAAAAGCAGGGAAAAACAAATTCACTAACTATCAAAAGACAAAACATACTTTTTGATATGGACAAAGAATAGACAATTGTCCTTTATTCACTATCAATATTCATCCTCCATAGGTAAATAGTGCATAATTAAAATATTGATAAGGAAATTTAATTAAAGAGAAAACAATCACTTACCTGAAAATGACTTTAGAACCGAGACTGGTAAAAAAGTTATTGGCAATAAAGCGTCTTCATAGATAATGAAAAAAACTAAAGGATGAACGAAGTGGCTAGATGAGATTTATTGGCTTATCGTACCAATTCTTTTAAAAGAGTGTCAGATAACTATGCCTACATATTCTTTTTTCAATAAAGTTTATTCGGGGATTCAAAACCGAAGTTAATTGAGATTTTGTGAGTATTTGCATCTTTGTGCGCTGATTTAAGTTAAGATTTTTTGTAAGTTCATTCCAGATATGTCGTAATGCCCAACATTTAAAAAATATTCGAATACCTAAAGAAGGACCATAGTAAAAACAAGAAAGTCCCAAACTTTCTGGCAAAATGATTGGATACAAGCCTGATACTCTATAACCAACAATTAAATCTTAAGGAGTCAAATTGGCCCCTTGAAATTAGAATGACATATAACGAAAAGACCACTCTCATCTTTTTGGTAAACCACCCTACTGAACACGATCCATTTCAAGACAAGGCTTTGCAGAAAAAAAAACCTCGCAAGCTCTGCTTGCAGGGAAGATTTTTTTCTAGCAAACCCGAAGAGCTTGGTCTTGGCGGAAATGGATTGTTCAGAAATTTGTGCAGCAAAAAATTGAGTGTATCCAGTAGCCATATTTACCTGCCCAATCCTTGACCTCTCAATTGTTTCCGAATCCTTCGATTTTCCTCCTTCTCAAATTCATTGTTAAATGGATCAAAGCTGGGTTCCAAAAGTATCTCCAGAAAATTATCCTTATCGATATCAACTTTCGACATCATATCTAAAACCGAATTAAAAACCCCATTTGATACCTCATTGATCAATGCCTTTGCCTGCATCAAATTTCCAGGTTTCATTTTAGCTCCTTCTCTTAGGAAATCCAGTTGAACTTTCTGTTCCATATCTCCATTTTTGTTAATATTGGAAAACGCCATGCTTTCGTTCAACTTTCTTTCAAAGCCGAACTTCTTGTCAAACAAGGTTTCACCACATTGCTTAAAGGCAACCCTGTTGAATTGCCCAAGCTTTAGGGAATGTTTTTCATTCTTGCCCCTTGAGTTGTTCATGGGACTAAGTTTGATTTTGTTGGTTACATCCTTACGGCTAACGATAACCTGAATATGAATCTGCTTTCCCTCTTTACGCTCACCCCTCTGTTTAGTTCCATTTTTCACCTCCTTGTCCTGATGGTTATAGTAGCGGTATTTTTCCAGCTTGGCGAACCAGACCAAATCTTTGGAACTATTAATTCCTGCACGTTTAAAGTTCTTTGCGTATTCATCCATTACTTTTTCTGCATATTTTTTTAGTTCATCTTTCGCCCCATTCTTGCCAAAACTATCGTAAAGATGTTTGATTTCCTTTTGACTGGGGCTGATATTGACCAGAAAAAACTTCGCATCAGATTTGCATAACCTCGCAACATTATTGTCTATTGAATGGCGAACTTCAAAGGGCTGTATGTTCTGTCTGTCATTATTAAACCAATATTCTGGTAGCTCTTTTTGGTTCAATTTGTTTTCTTTTTCAAGATAATTGACCAGTCCGCCACTGCTTCCCTTGTTGTTCGCCGTTGCGCTATCGGTTATATTGATGAACATATACTATAATTGGTTTATCTGCTGCATAGTTTTATTAATCAGTTCTTCTTTTTCCCTGCCCGAAGTCATCATTGTGAAGGATTCCCTTGCCTTGATATAGTTTTCCACGATATAGATGAACTTATTCTTCAACTTTTCTCTGGTATCAAGTTTGGCTATAATTAGCGACATTATTTCATCGGATTTTGAGAACTTGTTTTGTTGTACCTGTTGATTGTTCAGTAAGCTTTCGTTATGTTTAATCACATGCGAATTGAAATAGTCGAGCAATTTCTTTTGTGATTGAATCATCCTGTCCACCTCTCTCTTTGTTGGGATAAGCAAATCTGTTTCCTGTGTCTTGATAAATCCGATATAATCCCTGTGGTTTTTTAGGAGCGTATTCTTTAACAATTCGTCGTTAACGTCTAGCGGATCTTTTTTACTCCGATAGAAGTAGTCAACCATCTGCATAAATATCAAACGTTTGTTCCTGCCAAGCTTAACAGCCACCTTTTCAAACTTCTCACCAGTTAACGCATTAAACCTGACTGACTTGTTATTTGCATCTTCCATAAATTCATTTTTAAAAATCGTAATCGGGTATTCCCAAGGGAATTCTATTTTATTGGTTCAATCACTTGATAAAGGGCAAAGGATACTTGGAGTATCCTTTGAAGTCCCTCAGCGAAGCGCAGGGCAAGCAAAGTAGGGCGCAGCCCAACTTCCGCTTGCTCCTTTTCTTTTAAGGAAAGGACTATGCATGATGCAAACCTGCTACCTCACTAAATTGCTTAATAATGTATTATAGAAACCATGCTCCCTCTAATTGGATCATACGAAGGTTTATAGTGGATATATCCAAACTTGACCAGTTCTGATATGCACTTGTGATAAGTAGCTATAGATTTTATGCGAGCAAATTGCATGAGTTTTCTTCTGCAAACCTGAAAGACTGACTTTGCATCATCTTTGCTGTAATAAAAAATCGCCATAAAAAGTGAAATATGGGTTGGTAACAGTCTGTTGTCTGCCGCTGCCTTTTTTAAAAAATTATCGACTGGAAATGAAAGTTTCATAGGTCTGAAGTTTTTGGTTAATTATATTATTGATCGGTTGCCTTCCAGAATGCTATTTATATCCTCCCGTTTATAATAAAAAATTTTCCCTACCATACTATAGCGGAGTGTCCCGTTTATCCGCAAGTTCTGTAAGGTCCCCGGAGATATTTTTAACAGCTTTCTAACCTCTGCACTTCTCAGCCATTGGCTATTGTCACTTGGGTTTCCTGCACCTGCAAGGATGTTTCTCATTTCTGCGAACAACTCTATCTTGAACTGTTCGAGATCTTGTGTGGTAATCAAGTCTAACTTCATCTTTTCTAATTTAGGTTTACAATGGGATTTATTTATTTCAAAACTAAAG
>JACMND010000209.1 GCA_014378705.1 Pedobacter sp.
GCTTTAAAAGAATTGTTGAACCGGCGGTTATCCCAGGAGTTTGACTGGATAAAATTAGTCACCGTATCCTGGTAAGTAACCTCTCTGTTTAAGTTCAGGTTGTTTAACCTCCCATTATTTGCGTAGTTATAATTGCCAAAAGCATTGATTTTCCCTTTGCGGAAATTAACATTACCGCCCCCGGAATATTTGCTGGTTTGGCCATACCCTGTACCGGCTGTTAAATTTCCGTTAAGGCCCATGCTTTTGCTCTTTTTGGTTTTAATATTGATTATCCCTGAAGTTCCGGCTGCATCATATCGTGCCGAGGGACTGGTAATCAATTCAATACTTTCTATTTGATTGCTGGGCATGTTGCGCAGCATGTTAGCTACATCTGCAGAACTCATGTATGTTTGTTTCCCATCCAGCATAATCAGTACGCCTTGTTTCCCTTTCATAGATACATTGTCATCTTTATCAATTGTAACACCAGGAGCTTTTTCCAAAACTTCCATGGCGGTGCTCCCTGCAGATAAGCTACTGCCCTCAACATTCATAATCAACTTGTCCATCTTTCTTTCTATAAGTGGCTTCTGCGCAACGATGCTAACCTCCTTTAAGTATTTAGAATCTACATCCGTTTTCAGTTGCGGAACCTTAAAAATCAGATTATGACTATTTAACACAAATGGTTGGCTGCTCACCTTCTTATATCCCACCATCGTTGCAGAAATTAAATAATCGCCGGCGTTTACGTTTTCAAAAGAATAATTACCATCAACGTCCGTCATTGATGTTTTAACCATTGTAGAGTCTGCGGTTTTTAATAGAATAATGGTAGCAAAATCAAGGGCTTTTGTTTGGCCGTCAACCACTCGTCCGGTAATTTTGCTTCCGGGCAGCTTCTGTTGTGCTAATGCTGTTAATTTGACAACGTTTAATAAAATAACCAGCAGTATTACGATACCGGATTGATAAAATTTTTTCATGATTTGAGTTGTTTATTGAGTTAATTTTTGGCAAAAGAAATCCCGTTAAGGATATAAAATGCCCTTTGCAATACTTAAAAGATGTTTTTAGTTTATTTTTAGAATGTTGAGATACTAAATCCCTTCCTGGTTATCTGATAATGTATTATTGATAAGTTGCATGGCCGTTAAAAATAAGTTTGTGTTAGAAGCTGCTCTTAATTATTTAGGTTCCTTTTGTATAAACTATCATTTTTGCACTTTAAGCCATCTTTTGTCATGATCCATTCTGATAATAAATCTTCTGATGAATTTTCCGGCTGACAATCCCGGAGATTATAATTTTGCAGAAATCGGTTTAATCTGCCATCAATTATAAGGGTGGTGTTTAACGGCACTTTAAAGGTCAGATCAACACGCTGGTCACGCCATAACTGGTTTTTAGGCAAGCGGGTATACCAGTCAAACTGTAACAGAGAATCTAGTTGTGAAAACTGGTAAGTAGTTAATTGCGCTGATTTGAGCGCTGACTCAAAATTTGGGCCTCTAGCACTAAATTCCTGATTAAGAACAGCTTTATCATCTTCGCTTACTTCAATTTTCAGATTCACGTTGCGGGGCATATCATACTCATATTTATAGTCATTGATAATGCTTCTGCTCTTAAACGTGCTGCGGTCAATGTTGTACTGCAAACTGTCTTCTTTGCTGAGGTATTTCACCGGGTTTAGCCGGAGGTAATAAACAGAATCCGGCTTAATTTCTGTAACCTGCGAAAAAGTAGCCTCGTCAGTGAACTGGCCTCCTACTTTAGCCCCGTAATAAATACCCAATCCCAATCCGGCCAACCAAATAATCAACATGGCAAATGAGCCTGTGCGGCTGACCACATTCCTGTTAAATAATACCCTGATGGCAAATAATATTAACGCTACAAGTGGAATAAAAACAATTACAAAGGCGCTAAATGATAAAATAGATTTGTATTCCGGATTAACGATGTTGAATGGAAAGTAGTTTAATTCAGTTGACTGCCAAACTCCGAGAAACGCTATAAGGCCTACAACCAAAGCAAATAAGATCATCGCCCCTGCAAATATGATGAAAGCTCCTACTACTTTTACTGCAATTTTTAACAAGTTACCAATCACTTGTGCAATGCGTTCTATCACCGGGCCGGCTTCGCTTGAAGCCCGGTTGATGCCGTGCCTTAACCCTTCGATTTCTTCGTCAAAATTCTTTTTAAACGTTTGAATATTTATTGGTTCGCCTCTCATGGCCATTCTATCTGCCCGGCTTACGGCTTTCGGCATAACAATCCAGAGAATGAGATAAAGCATAATTCCTGTACCACCAAAAAATACAAGTAGCAGCAAGATCAGGCGTATCCAGCGGGACTCTATCTCAAAATAGTGGCCAACTCCGGAGCAAACTCCGGCTACTACCCGGTCATCCATATCTCGAAGTAGCCTTTTTTCTACTTTCATGGTATCCGGAGAACTTAGAATACGTGGATCTGCGTCTTCTTCAACATCAAAATCTTTAACATTACCCATCCGTTCTGTAACTTCTTTCACATCCTGAAGCACAATTACTTGTTTACTTTCAATTGTCAGTCGTTCAGAAAACATTTCCGCAAGGCGATTTTCTATATCGGTTACAATTTCTTCGCTATCAGCAGAATAAGCAAAATGCCTTTTAACATCGGTCATGTAAGCTCTTAAAATTTCATATGCATCTTCTTCAATATGAAAAACAATGCCGTTAATATTTATGATAATGGTTTTGTTCATGGCTGTAGTTATATAATTGTAGGATTTGATTGATCTGATGATGGGTTAACCCGTCCTTCCATGGAGATTTGAACGGCGTACTTAAGTTCGTCCCAGGTGTTATCCAGTTTATTTAATACCTCTATGCCCTGAGCAGATATAATGTAATATTTACGCGGTGGGCCGGAAGTAGATTCCTGCCAATTGTAACTTAACAAGCCGTTATTTTTTAATCTGGTAAGTAACGGATATAGAGTTCCTTCAACCACAAGAAGGCGGGCCTTTTTTAACTCCCCTATTATATCCGAAGCATATATTTCCTTTCTGGAAATAATGGAAAGAATACAATATTCGAGTATCCCTTTCCTCATTTGCGTTTGCGTATTTTCTACTATCATATAACAAAGATATATGTTTTAACCAGTATTATGCAATACATAGTACTATTATTTTGTAATGTAACTAATTTATTACATTACAAAATATTGCAAAAAAAGGGCTGACTTGAGACGTAAGTTTTTTATCCTGCCTGCAATCAGCCTTAAAGCACAAGAAAAATATGGATTTTATGGAAGGGTAATCCAGTGTAGTTTTTTTTAATTCTCAGAAAGAATTAAAAAGGTTAAAATAAATGTTAAAAAAGGTTAAATTTTATTATATTGTAAATCAGTGAGTTAGTTGTTTATTAAGGAAAATAAACAACATACACTTTGTAATTACAACCTTATACAGCATTTTTAGATATTATAAATCAAAACTAAACTTAATAAATTCAGTATGAAAAAACTTCTACAAAGTTTGTTCCTGCTTTTGTTTGTAGCCTCTCAGGCTATGGCACAGGAACGAACTGTAACAGGTAAAGTAACGGATAGGGAGGACAGATTACCGCTTCCCGGCGTTACTGTAGTGATAAGCGGATCAACAACGGGCACCCAAACCAATGTTGATGGCAACTATTCACTTACAGTACCTTCAGGCAGTTCCTTAACATTTACGTACATTGGTTACGCATCACAGACGCTGGCTATTCCTGCCAATAACGTCTTAAATGTCTCCTTAGCATCAGACACCCGGCAGTTAGGTGAAGTTGTTATAACCGGTGCTTTGGGTATTAAGCGCCAGTCAAAAGAACTTGGCTACGCAGCGAAAAACGTAACTGCTAAAGAATTAACCCAGGCAAATGTAACCAACATTGCAAACGGTTTAACCGCAAAAGTTTCTGGTTTGCAGGTTAATACAACTAATAACGGCGTTGACCCTTCAACCCGTATCATTCTTCGTGGTAACCGTTCAATCAATAACAACAACGGTGCATTAATCGTTTTAGACGGTGTTCCTGTTCCAAGCGGAACTTTAAATGCTTTAAACCCGAATGATATACAGGATGTAAACGTATTGAAAGGTGCGAGTGCTGCAGCTCTTTATGGATCTGAAGCATCAAACGGTGCCCTGGTAATTACTACCAAACGTGGTACAGGTGATGGCAAACCGGTTATAAAGTACAGCAATGCTTTCCAGGCTCAAACAGTTGCTTATTTCCCGGATTTTCAAAATAGGTTCGGTCTCTATGGTGGAGAAGGTGGGTCTGATCAGGATCCGTTAACTGGTTTCTCAAGATATGTACCTTATGAAAATCAAAATTACGGTCCGGCTTTCAACGGTGAAATGGTTCCTTTGGGAGCACCCCTGGAAAATGGCGAGCAGTTAATGGTTCCTTACGCGGCTTTAAGTAAAGACCCTCGTAAATCTTTTTTTAACACCGGATTAACAGAACAAAATGACTTTTCTTTCCAACAGGGCGATGCGGATAATTCGTTCTTTTTATCTTATCAAAACGTATATACTGAAGGAGTAGTAGAGCGGGACCGCAACAAACGGAATGCTTTAAGAGTTTCCGCAGCACGTAAATTTGGAATATTTAAAGCAGATTTTTCTTTGGGATATACCAATAACGACGTCAGTACTTATGGAACCAGTTTTGACGGATCTCAGCTTTTTACTAACGTAATTCAGACCGCTGCAAATATTGACCTGGATCAGTTCAGAGATCCTGAAGGTAAATATGGAAATCCAAGTGATTTTTACAGTGCGTACCACGTAAACCCATGGTGGCAAATAGACAATTCACGTGTTAGCCAAAAACGTGATGTTTTATTGGGCAATGTGAATTTAAACTTAAAGCCTACGGATTGGTTTGATGTTACTTATCGTTTATCTAACAATTATGGGGTTTATCAAAGACGCGACCAGAAAAAACAAGTTAATTTCACCCAGTATGCAATTGATGACCCCCTTGGTGCAGGTAATGTTCCTTCAGGTTATCCGAGCGGGGGTATTAACGGCCAAGTTAATGACTACACACAATTTGGTGATGGTGGAACCGGTTACTCCCGCTTTCAACAGGACTTGTTATTAAATTTTAACAAAACGTTTTTTACCAATTTCAAAACAAACTTGTTATTGGGTTCTACACTGTGGCAGCAAAAATATAAATATGTTTCTGCAGGAAGTAATAACCTGTTAATTCCGGAATATTATAACATTAACGCCATTGGTGGTACGGTTAATGCAAATCAGGGAGAAGCAGTTATTCGTCAGTTAGGTGTTTATGGTTCCATTAATATTGGCTACAAGGGCTTTGCCTTCCTTGAAGTAACCGGACGAAATGATATTGATACCCGTTTATCAAAGGCAAACCGCAGTTTCTTTTATCCTTCCGCAAAAGTTTCATTTGTACCAACAGAAGCATTTGAAAGCTTGAAAGGCAACCGTATTTTAACGTTTAGTAAAATTCGTGCGGCGTATTCAAAAGTTGGTCAGGTTGGTGTAGACCCGTATTCGATTAACAATACCTTCTTTGTACCTGGTGGATTTCCTTACGGTGCAACCGGTGGTTTACTACAAAGCAACCAACTTAACAATCCTACTTTAGCCCCGGAACAAGTTAAAGAACTTGAATTTGGTACGGAATTGGGATTTTTAGACAGCCGGATTAATTTCGAGGCAACTTATTACAAGCAAAATGCGACGAATCAAACCTTGGGTGTTCAATTATCCCCATCAACTGGATATACCAGTGCTGTAATTAATGCCGGAGAAATTGAAAACCGGGGTTGGGAGTTTGACCTTCGCCTAAATGCTTTGCAAAAATCAAAAAATATAATTGGATTAGACATTGGTGGTAATCTGGGTATTTATAATTCAGAAGTTGTATCATTAATCCCAGGAGTTGCTGATCAATTTCAGATTTCAGGAGCATCATCAAATATTTTTGCAATTGTAGGTCAGCCCTACCCCGTAATAAAAGGTACAGATTTATTGCGTGATCCTCAAGGAAATGTGATTGTAAATGCGCTTACCGGAGAGCCAATTGTAAATCCAACTCAAAAGAATTTTGGCAGAAGTACGCCAAAATATATTCTTGGTTTAAACACTGCCATCAGCTATAAATTTATTACGTTAAGTGCTGTTGGTGAATATCGTGGCGGGAGTAAAATCTTTAATTCTATAGGTTCAACATTAAATTTTGGTGGTATTTCTTCTACTTCCGCTTTGGCAGGACGTCAGCGTTTTATCTTCCCTAATTCTGTTATTGAAACTGCCCCTGGTGTTTTCACTCCCAATACGTCTGTTTCTATTCGTGATGGTAATTACCGTTTCTGGCAGAGTTCTGCTTACAACCGGGTAAATTCTCCGTTCATATCAAGCGCCGCATTTTGGAAAGTTCGTGAAGTAAATCTAAACTTTGATCTATCTCAATTTGTACGAAATAATCGTTACATCAAGGGTATGAGCTTCGCTTTAACCGGCCGTAACTTATTGCTATTTAAGCCGAAAAATAATCCATGGGCTGATCCGGAATACAACTTAGATAATTCAAATGCTGTTGGTCAGACTTCTGCTGTTCAAACTCCTCCTACTCGTTTGTTCGGAGCTAATCTTCAACTTACTTTTTAATTCAGAACAATGAAAAAAATAATCTCTATCATACTCTTGTCTTTAACGGTTGGAATATCCGCCTGTCAGAAAGACTATTTTAACCTGGAGACCAATCCAAATTCACCTTCTGTTGCTACACCCGGTTTTCTATTGTCCGGATCTTTGAAAGTGACAGGAGACATTGTGAATACCAATTTTGCAACTTTTGGTGTTTGGATGCAATACTGGACACCAAGCGGAAATTATGTGCCGAACGCTAACTTGTTTACATATAATTATACGGATGTTGATTATCAGGTTTGGACCCAATTATATTCAAATGCTTCGAATTACGATGCTCTTGAAAAGCGTGCTGCAGCCGATCCGGCTTTAGCGAATTTTCAGGCAATCGCCTCGATCATGAAGGCTTATGATTTTCAAGCTTTGGTTGACGTGTATAATAACGTACCCTATACAGAGGCTTTCAAAGGGATTGAAAATATCAGCCCGGCTTATGATAAAGGCGAGTTTATATATGATGACCTTCTTGTTAAGTTGGATCAGGCTATCGCCTTGATTAAAAGTTCTGGCACGGCTCAAAATCCTGGTAATTCGGATATCATGTATGGTGGCGTTATGACCAACTGGGTAAAATTCGCCAATACGTTAAAACTGAGAATTGTAATTCGTCAATCCAATCTAGTGGCTAAGAAGGGTGCTTTGACAGCCAATTTACAAGCTACTGCTGCCGACGGGTATATTGATGGGACTTCGGGTGCTGAGATCAATCCTGGATACAGCAATAGTGATGCTTTGGGTGGTCAGCAGAGTCCGTTCTGGAGGATCTATGGTTTCGATCAGAATAATAACGTTACCGGGAACAATGATTATTACAGAGCCAGCAGTTATGCAATTGGCAAATTAAATTCATATAACGATCCAAGGGTAAGCCGCTTTTATGAAACACTTGTAACAGGTGCCTCAGCAGGTACCATTCGTGGAAACGTATTTGGTGATCCAAACGCACGTTCAAACGCAACCACAAGCGGAATTGGCCCTGGCTTACTAAAAGATGCATCTCAAAACGCGGTAATTTTTTCCGCGGCTGAAGCTTTATTTTTACAGGCTGAAGGTGCTGAAACCGGATTGGTATCAGGAAGTGCTCAAGCCTACTATGAGGCAGGAATTACTGCTTCCTTTACGTCCACTGGTGTTCCTACACCAGATGCTGCGGCGATGGCTTATTACGGTCAGGCAATAGATAACGTGGGATATGTTGCTTCAACCAATAAAATTCAAGCGATCATTACTCAGAAATGGGCAGCCCTTAACGGTTATGGTCATCTTGAATCGTACAATGAATACAGAAGAACCGGTTTTCCGGCTGATGTTCCACGTTCAATCGCGGCTGGAACTTTAGGTACTACTATTCCATCGCGAATCTTTTATCCTTCAACTGAATATCAGCAGAATGCTGCCAACGTAGCAAATGAAGGAACAATAGATCGTTTCACTTCCAAAATCTTTTGGGCTAAATAGTTATGATAATGAACATAAAAACAATATTTAACAAAATATCAATAATCTCACTTATAGGTGCTACTTTCTTAAGTAGCTGCCTGAAAGATGATGCATATGTTGACTTTAGCAAGGTAGGGACATTAGTTGAACTACCTTTAGCAGCATTCAATCCAAACGCGGCAGGTGATAAATTCGTCGTATTATCTTATGCAGCTGATCTTACCAACGTGGATCATCCGGTAGTTGTAAATGTGGCTTCACCGGAGCCATTAGGAAGTAGCCTTGCGGTTACTTTAAAAGTTGATGACGCTGCACTTACCGCATACAATGCGGCGCATGCCACTACTTACACTTTGCTGCCCACAACCGCGTACGCTATACCGAGTTTAACGGTTACGGTACCTGCAGGTCAGAGAACATCTACGATGACCGTTAAGTTTAACCCGTCTGCGATTACAGACTTTACTCTGCAGTATGTACTTCCGATAAGCATAGCAGACGCCAGTGGTCAGAAAATAAGTAATTACAAAACTGTATATTATGTTGTAGGCGTTAAAAATCAATATGACGGTGTATACACAACTAATGGTGTCGCCCTAAGGGCAGGAGATCCTGTATTGAGTGGTGCATTCCCTGAAAGGAAGTATAGCTTGATTACCTCAGGGCCAAATTCAGTTCAAATGAGTGAAAATCCGGTTTGGGCTTCAGGCGGTCCGGTTGGTGGTATAGGGCCATGGATCTTTACAGTTGATCCGGCTACAAATCTTGTAACCATAACAGACAATGCAAACCCGGTTGTTGTTAATAATCCTGCTAATCCAAATAATTATGATCCAGCTACTAAAACATTTAATATTTCTGGATATTGGGGTGCAGGACCAACAAACAGAGCTTGGAAAGCTACCTTTGTTTACAGCGGACCGCGATAGTTAGTCTAGTTTTAAAACATAAAAAAACTCTAATCTTAATTGATTAGAGTTTTTTTATGGCTAACTATTTTTGTTTAAAGTTTATAACCTTCTTACCAAAGTAACCTCAACCCTTAAATTTTTTAATCCTGCCTGTGGATCTTTGCTTATGATCAGCGGCTCTTTCCCACCTAAACCTGCACAACTGATTCTTTTCTCTGGTATTGAGTTTTGAACTAAAAATTTCTTTACGGCTAATGCCCTGTTAAAAGAAAGCTGCTGAAGATATTTCGCCGGAGCAAAAACATTGGTATTGGTGTGTCCGGTAATCTTAATTACCCATTCAGGTTTGGTTTTCATAAAAGTCAATAGCCTGTTCAGTTCTGCAACCGATGAAGGTAAAATATCATCTTTGTTTGGGTAAAAATGAATGTTATAAAGGGAAAGCTTAAATCCGGAATATAAAGTATCCAGCAGGAAATTGATTACAGAAGATTGTTTAACTAACGAATCAGTTGTTTTAAAAGCATGCGAAATAGAGTTCGCCGAAATATTTAACGGCCTGTTCACAGGTACTTTTAAAGTGTACTTACCGGTGGCTATATCTGTATTTCCTTTTGCGATAAATACACCTGTTGAATCGTCTTCAATGTAAACTTCCGCAGCTAGGTTATCTTTTGTATAACGGTCTTTAACCGTTCCTTCAATAACAACATAAGGACCTGTAACAATCGGGTTGATCCATATTTCGATATCAAAACC
>JACMND010000020.1 GCA_014378705.1 Pedobacter sp.
ACTTGTAAATTTATGCCTTAAGATTTAGCATTATTTAATATTATTTAAAAGGTAGCTAATCGGTTAGTTTAATAAACAGCTTAATTTAATACCTTGAAAATATTGATAATTTTGAGTGGGTTCGATTCTCCCCGACTCCACAATTAACCCCGTAACCATTAATGTTTATGGGGTTTAATTTTTTTGGTTGACAGTTTAGTTAACAAATACATGTCTGTAAGGCCTTAAATTTTAATTTCTTGATTGACTTTTATGGTAATCTAATAATTTATTAATTTTATTAATGGAATGGAAAAAACTGAACAATCAAAAGAGTTTTATCGCCAACTTGACCGACAACTAGACAACATCAGGTTACAGCGTGAAATACTAGACGAATTAGAAAGGTTTTTAAAGCAGCAGCGTAAAGAATCGGGATTGAAACCAAAGGTTGATAAACACGAAGTTACGGCAGAAGATATCGCTCGCTTATTTCCAAAGCCAAAAGTAAAATAAAAAACCCACTCGCAAAAGTGGGCTAAAGTATCAGCGGCTATTGTTTAATATGCAGATATCGACTGCCTTATGCCACGTGCAGTGTGGTGTTTTTTGTTCTGTTAAGGAGTTCGTTTACTTTTACCATGTATTCTTTGAAATCAATACTGTTACTTATCAAATCTACATAAATTGGCGAATAATCATCATGTAAATTCATGCTGGCTTCACGATCTAAATTATCTTGCTCTTTAATCGTTAGGCCATGGACGGCGAAGCATATTTCGAAGGGAAGCTCATAACCTAAATAACAAATTCCGGTATCGGTAATTTTTAAAATGCTATTTTGGAATATTTCTACCTTTGCCATTTCTTTAAACATCAATTCAACTTCCAGATTCGAAAGATGTTCCCCTTTGAAAGTACAATCAATTGCTTTATAGAAGATGGATGTGTTGATATGTAGAGTTGATCCCAGATCTTTACACGCCTTGTTAATCCAAACCATACGATTGATGCAGTTTAAAGTCTCGACTGCGGTAGTAAATTTTAACTTGTCGTCGGTGTACTGTAAATGTATTGAACTCAATACAATGTGATTGATCCAATCAATTTTAATGTCTTCTAAATGTTGCCCTGTAATTACCATGATATTTAGTTTTTAAATTGTTTATAGTGCAAATATATAACGATTATTTCTCATTACATACTATTTATGCAAATATGTGAATATTATTTATCAATTAGTATTATATTTGAATTATGACAATACAATCCTTACGCAAGCTATATACCGCCAACCATGATAATGAGGTAGTAATATTCGCGACGAATTTAAAATCGTTTGTCGAAACTTTGAAAAGCATTGAAGCAAATGCCGGTAATTATTCCCATTATGACCGTAGGTTTAAAAAAAACAGCATCGTGATGTTTACCGGTGCATCAGGTAAGGAGTATAAATTGCAGCAAGTTTTTAGCATTTAAGGAAACACCACTTATTTATTATTAGAGATCGTTGCCTCTACTATTTGATCGCTCTGTGCGTTGATAGTAAAGTATTGCGTAGAATATTCTCCCTCGGTTTGATTAAATACAAAGTCTTTCACTACAACCGAAACTATATCCAAATTTTGCAAATACCACGAGGTTACATCTAGCGGGTGTTTAGCTGATAATATCTTGCTTAATTGATTTGTTTCCTCTTTTGGATTTACATTATAAGATCCGGTTAACCTTCCGGTTATTTGTATTTCAAATGCATCCAGTCCGATGTATTCCACAATTACCCCATCCATGCCTGGTATCTCGGTTTCAACTATTTTTTTACTTTGTGAAACTGACATTAAAGCATCTTCTATTATAAAATCTTCCCAAGTTTCCTTAGCTTCTAGTTCGGGGCTTGGTTTATACTTATTGAATATCAAATTAGAATAAACTTCTGTACCGAGTTTCGATATAAAGTTTGGTTGTGGATTGTCTTGAAGTTGCCCTGATTCGATAACCATCTTTAACTGCGAAATTGGTGATTGCGGTAAATTGTTCATTTGAGTGTTGTGTTTTTAAGAATTATGCCTTCTATTCTCAATTTGTCTTTTAGTGGAATTTGCTCCAATAAAATGGCATCTATTCGGGTGTTATTTATTTGTATATAATTGTTGGTTATGCTGCTGCCGTCCCCAATAGTTCCATGAGTATAATCAATAAACATTTTCAAAGCTTTCACGTTGGATGTTTCCATCCCTATTGAATAGAGTTTATTTAAAGCAATACTGCTTAACATTTGTAACTTGTCTTTCTCTTCCTGTTTGAATTCGTGTAAGCAATAGTTTTTTAAATGCTTATCGATAGTAACTCTGCTTAATCCAGTTTCCTGACTTATAAAAGAATTGGTTGGTAAGGCTCTGTTTGACATTAAATGATCATGAACACATTTCTTTATTTTAGACTCGTTTACATACCAGCGATCTCTTTTAAACATGATTACGCCTTCAATGTTATCATGTTCGTCGAACACCTTCATGAAATTTTCAAATCTATTGAAATACCTATCCATTTCTCCAGGCACCGGTACTTCCATATTTTGGGCTTCGTTTATTTTTTTAAGTAACCATTGCCTCAAATCTTCAAATTTTTTCACATCGAATTGGCGAAGTTCATGAAAATCTTCAACCGTTTTTAAATCCTCAAAATTTGTAAACTTTTGTAAACCTTCTTTCGTTTTTCCCATTTTATAAAATCTTTAGAAAAACCTCCCGCCGCCGCATGTTCAGCAGCGGAAGGCTAATCAATCACAAATAAACTAATCTTTCAGAATTGCACCGTAAAACGGCTCTACGCTTTCAATATCAAAATTATAATGAACCAATAAAGGCATTGCATGGAAAACGTGCATTAATCGAAGGTGCGGAAAAAACTCTTTTTGTAATTTCTTGGCTACTTCCACAAGTTCGTTAACAGCTTCAAATCTTTTGTTTTGTAATTCTGTTTGTGTAAAGATTTTAAATAAATCTTCACTTACTATGATTTCCGCTTTATTGGCCGTGATTTTTAATGTCGAATTATTGGCGCAATATTGGCTATTTAAGACTCTTAAATGCGATAAATCATAATCGTATAGGTTTAAAAACTTTTCGTCCGTTAATCGAAGCGGTTTTGCTTCTGGATGTTGTTCTTTGATCTTGTCAATTGCATACTGAATGAAATTACTTGAAAAGGCATTAGTATCGGTAACGCTACTTTTTGTAATTTTTGTAAATTCCTCTTTTGCCTTTTCTAGAATTGTTTTTTTTTCTTGAGCTTGTTCTTGGGCTTTTTGATAACTCGCCCTGTCGAAATGGATTTGTTTTTTCTGCATGATTAAAGTTTTTAGTTATTTGATTTTGTCTTTGATTACTTTTCGGAGCAATCCCGAAATAGTGCGCGATTCTGTTTTCGCCATTTTTTGTAATTCCGCGTAATCCTTTACCGGAATGTTCATTGTGATTTTTTTGTTTTCGCCTTGCATAATTTTATTTTTAATGGTTAACCTTTTACTTTTCTAATTTAGATTAAATATAAATAGCCTTTAAGATTGTAAGGTACATTTATGCAAATGTCAGTATTCTGAATATTTATATTTAGAAAGTGTGCCACCTATTTTCTAGTCTTTTATTTGTTCACCGGTATCATTTTAAATGATGTCCTTCGACCTGATAGAAGTAAAGTTTGTAAGAGATTTGAAGTTTCCTTTTATGGTTTCCGAAAACACTACTTTTTGAATATAATTTATGTACAATTTTATTAATCCTTTTCGGCTGATAGATAAACATCCGCTAAATCGGTTCCGGTCGGATAGTCGGTTTTTTCCAACCAATCATTTACGTAAATATTGAACCCTATTTTATTTAATGCTAAGGCTTTTGTGTTCCAGATAGTAAATTCACCTTTGTCAGGAAATGCAATGATTTTATATGTTTTGATGTTTTGCAATATTTCATATTTAAAGTTTCCTTTTGCCCCGGTTGCCATCCATATATATTCAGGTTTATAAATACTTAATAAGACGGCGGTTTTTTCAGACTCTACAATCGCGATAGACTTCTGTGCCGCACCATTGATTTGATGTAAACCAAATAAGCATTGTGACATGTTGAAACCATCTTTAGATTTATGTATCCATGAAATTCGATTATATGGCACTTTTATCCTTTTACCTGTGGTAGGATGGTATTGCATCACCTTGCCTGCTCTTATTTTTTCAGCGTGATCAATTTGCCAGAAAACAGTAGAATTATCCCATGGCTTATTTGTTCCGGTAATAAAATATAACTGCGTAACTCTAAATACATCATCGAGACTAAATCTGGCTTTTAAAAAATCTGAAAAATAATCCCGTGCATATCCTTCAGTATACATTATACTTAATAACTCAATCGGGACGTAGCTCGGTTTCGGCTTTTGCTGATGTATCGTAAAAACGGGCTTAATATCTTTTTCTGGCATTTGATAATAAGAGCAATTTGTTTCACGATCGCACCTGCCAAATGCTTCTTGCATAAAAATTCCGCTTTCAGTTTCAATAAAACGGACGAACGTTTTTTTACCACATTGCGGGCATATAAACTTCTTGCTGCTCTTGTCTAACGAATATTTGTACTGTTTAATCATTTTACTACTTTACTACTTTAAAGAACTTTACTTAAACAGCCTTTTTACTACTTTACTACTTTATAGCATATATATATATGCGTAAAGTAAAGTGGTGCTTAAAGTACTTTATTGAAGGTTCCCATTAAATATCCTATCTTGCTGTTTTCATGTTTAATTAGCCACTTATTATTCTGAAATAAGGTCATTAATTCACCTGCCTTATTTGTGCCAATCGATTTTCCGATTTGCTTTTCAAAGGTTATTTTTAATTGATTAAGGAACTCGGAATATTTAAAGTTGTCCGCCCTGCTAAATATTTCTGTCAGTAACTGAAATAGCTTGAAGTCCTCTATCTCTGATACTTTCACGCCAGATTGATTTGAGGCGCCGCGGTCTTGAAAATTTTCCACGAGTACAGGCAACCCTACATCATTTATTTCAAAAGCAAAAGGCACAAAATCGGTATTTCTGCATTGTTCGGGAGCTACGATAGAAACGTCTTTATTGCTTTCCGCTTTTGTTACTGAAAGAACTGTTTCCGCTTTATTAATGAGTTCGGTCCCTAAGTGGCCGCGCGCATTGTTGTCTCCTTTATTCTGATGAAGAACGGTAATGATATGGATGTTTTTTTCTTCAGTCCATTTAAGTAGTTTTCCAGCTATCATTGAAGCTTCTTTCGGATCCATGAAATCATGAACTAAATCACGAATGCCATCGATAATAACAAAACCGACGTTAGGCGTATCATAAATTGCTGCTTCAATCAACTGAACCCGGCTTGCGGTGTCAATACTTCTGAAACCGTAGCAATGCAAGTTTTCGGGGTCAGCTATGTCAATATGCCTACATATTCTGTCTAATGATTTCCATACAGCTCCTTTACTTTGTTCGGTGTCGAAGTAAAGCACTACATTCTGTTGTTTAAGTAAACTGCCTTTAAACTTGGTTAAAAAGAAGTCGTTTATAACTACCATCGAAATAGCGATATTTAAGAAAAAGGTCTTTTTTGCTTTCGCCTTTCCAATTACTAAAGAAAAGTTGCCGGCCGTTCCTAAAATTTCAATTTGATTGTTTTCATTAACAATACTCCACATGATGTGCGGTTCTTCAAACCGGTCAGTTGGTCTGATCCGTAACCTTTCAAGCAAGCTTCTTTCTGGGATCATTGCTTGGTCTATTGCCTCTCCTAGGATTTGTGTCTTATCAATCATGCGTGAAACGAATTAAGCCAGTTAAAAAAATATTCAAATCTCCTCACGATTAAATAAACGCCTCCCGCGCGTTCGATTTGCTGTTGGTAGAGCTTTTGTCCTTCGCTTTGCTTATTGTCGCCTGTGGCCGCGCATTTGATTTCGATTTTAACCGCCTTTCCTTTGATGGTTGCCGAAATGTCGGACGTTCCGGTTTGCGAAGTTCCTTTGATCCAGTTCACGCTTCCGACT
>JACMND010000021.1 GCA_014378705.1 Pedobacter sp.
GTTGCTAAATCTACTGCCCTTTCTGCACAAAATGGCTTGCTGATTAAAAATCGGACGGCTTTTGAAGAATCACGTAAAATCAGTACGCTGGTGTTTGATAAAACAGGAACGCTGACTGTTGGCAAATTTGAAGTGTCGAATGTTGTGGTAACTGATCCACAAATTAAAGAAGAAGATTTACTTAAATATGCTGCGGCTTTAGAACGGAATTCAGAGCACCCCATTGCCACCGGTATTTTGGAATTGGTGAAAAAACGGAATATTGCTATACCAGAAGCTCAAAATTTTAACGCCATCACCGGTAAAGGAATTGAAGCAACGGTAGGTGAAAAGCAAATTAAAGTAGTAAGTCCGGGATATCTAAAAGAGAATAAAATTGAAATCCCGTCAGACTTTAAAACTGACTCTAAAGAAACGGTTGTATTTGTTATTCTTGACCAGAAACTAATGGGGTATGTAGCCCTATCAGATCAGATACGCCCTGAATCTGTTGAGGCTATTCAAACCCTCAGGGAGAATGGGATTAAGTCGTTTTTATTAACTGGCGATAATGAAAAAGTCGCCAAAAGTGTTAGTGATACGTTGCAAATGGATGGTTTTATGGCCGAGGTTCTTCCGCATCAAAAGCTGGATAAGATTAAAGAATTGCAAAGTAAGGGAGAATTTGTTGCCATGACTGGCGACGGAGTAAACGATGCACCGGCTTTGGCGCAGGCTAATATTGGGATCGCAGTGGGATCAGGTAGCGATATTGCCGCGGAGACTGCTGGAATAATTTTAGTGAACAGCAACCCCAAAGATATCGTCAACCTGATATTATTTGGCAAGGCTACCTATCGTAAAATGATGCAAAACCTGGCCTGGGCAACCGGGTATAATGTAATTGCAATTCCATTAGCGGCGGGAGTTCTATATAATTGGGGCATCTTATTAAGTCCGGCGGTGGGGGCTGTATTAATGAGCTTAAGTACTGTGATCGTAGCGATCAATGCCAGTATGTTGAAGGTTAAATAACCATATTGCACAAATTAGTTTTGGTTTCATCCCATATTATTTAGAAAAACTGGTTATCCAGTCATCAAAAGGGTTAAAAAGTAATTTTCGTAATATTATCACCGTTAATGGCATGCAACCTGTGGCAGACTAGAAAGGGCTAATTTGAATGGTTATCAAAAAGAATCAGGAAAATGCGGATTAAAATCCAATAGATTTCCATTAAGAACAGATCAACAATTGCGGTAGTTCGGGTATACAAGCACTATCGCCCTTTCCGTTTCATTAAGTTTGTTTGCGCTTATATCCCTGAATAATGAAAATCCTATTGAAAGTCTTTAATTTGATCACTTAGGTCGAAGACCTTTGTATCTGCTTTACTTTCAATTATGCTGCTTCCAGCAGCACTACGATACCCTCCGGCACAATGAACCACAATCGGTTTTTCATTGGGGATTTCATTAATCCTGTTTCTTAACTCAGGCAAAGGAATGTTAATAGCATTTTTAAAAATTGCTTGGTCTTTTACTTCTGTCCGGTTACGTACATCTACTATCGTGTAGGAAGATAGATTTTTTTTAAACGCTTCTACATTTAATCGGTCAGAGGGAATAACTCCAAAATCAAGTACAAATGCTTCTTTAATAAAGGTCTCGTAACCAATTTCTGCGGCCCGGTTTATTAATTCATCTAGTAATTTTTGATTTGCTCCTGCCAGATAAAATAATTCGCCCGGTGAAATGATACTTCCAAGCCAGGTCTCAAACTTCTCTCCGTTCATTAAATTAATGGCATTTGGCAAGTGGCTTGATTTAAACTGTTCGGCGGGTCTTGTGTCCACAATGATCACATTCGGGTCAAGCCTGGAGGCGCTTTCCAAATTGATGACAGAACGGCCAATAACTATTTTATCCAGAGCATCAGAGAGATTAGGTGCTCCTTTTTTATTCAAGTCTACATTATATGGAAAGTATTTTGGGATAAAGGGCTGATCGGAGGTTAGCTCTTTTACAAACTGTGCTTCGGACATTTGCTGTAATGACCAGTTGGAAAATTTTTCAGCCATGATGGTACTGCTGTGTGCTTCACTCAGTGATTTTCCGCATAAAGTACCTGCGCCATGAGCAGGATAAACTTTAACTTTATCCTCCAATTTTATTAGTTTATCACGAAGAGAGGAATACATTTTTTTTGCAAGTTCTTTTTGCTGAGAATTTACATCGCCATCGGATTCTCTTAAATCTGGCCGACCGCAATCCCCAATAAATAAGGTATCACCTGTAAAAACTGCTTTATTTTTGCCTTTATGTTCCAGTACGATAGAAATACTATCAGGAGAATGGCCGGGAGTATTTAGTGATTTTAATTTGATTTTTCCAAATTCCAGAACAGAACCTTCATCAAATTCCATAACAGGAAAGCCAGCTTTCATTATTTTGCTGGCATAAATTTTTGCTCCTGTTTTCCGATGGATTTCCAGATGACTGCTAACAAAATCAGCGTGCGGGTGAGTCTCAATTACTGCAATTATTTCTGCTTCATTCTGTTTTGCAAAATCATAATAAGGTTCAGGATTACGGGCAGGGTCAATTAATACCACTTTTCGTTCGCATTCGCTTAAAATTGCATAGCTATAATGCGAAAGGTTTTTATCTTCAAATTGTTTAATTTTCATAGTTTCAGATTCAAATTTCTTTGAGCAGTCTTATTAAATTTTTGTAATAGATAAAAACTTGTCAGACGTCTCGCTTAATGGCAGCAAAACAAGTGACTTAGTTTGATTTAACACTCATCACTATTTTTGGCAACCATTGGTATGGTTTGATTTATTTCAAAATTAACACAGAATCCGGAGCAATTTGGTGACTTGTGTCACACTTACCACAACTCATCCTTAACTGGATAATTATTGCGGAGAGGATTGTTAAAAAACCTATACTGCCAACTGCATAGTTTATTCCGAGAGCATCCGCCAGTATCCCGGATAAAATGGCACCAAAGGCATAGCCGGAATCTCGCCACAACCTAAATACTCCAATACTTTCGGCCCTTTGACCTGGATTTGTATCGTCTGCCACAGCCGCTAGAAATGCAGGATAAACTACGGCTGTGCCTAATCCCAAAATGACAGAAATAAAAATATAGTGAATCTGAGTTGAGGCATATATCAGAAGCAGAATGGCTATACCCTGAAAGAACATACCCCAAAACAATAGTTTCTTTTTACAGATCAAATCGGCAAGTTTACCGGTAAATAATTGCCCCAGTCCCCATACAGCCGGATAAATAGCTACGATGATTCCGATTTGCGTGAGATTAAACCCTTTGACCGATAATAAAACAGGAAGTAGGCCCCAAACCATTCCATCATTTAAATTATTGATTAAACCTGCCTGGGTAACTGCAGAGAGGTTTGGATGGCGAAGGGTAGTATCTAAAAAAATATTTTTGAGCGGTTTAAGTAAGGAAGATTTACTTTCCTGAATAACAAATTTCCGGGTATCGTTTACCAGGAATATACTGCTTAATAAGCCGGCAATGGATAATCCAATCCCGATCAGGAAAGGGTAGGGCCTTAACCCATAGGTATTGGCTATGTATCCGCTTAATAAAGCAACGATGGCAACGGCTAAATAACCCGAAAATTCATTTAGTCCCATAGCGAAACCACGGTTTTTCTCTCCAACCAGGTCAATTTTCATAACTACTGTGGATGACCAGGTTAAGCCCTGGTTTATGCCCAAGAGAACATTGGCCAGAATAATCCAGTTCCAGCTGTTGGCAAAAATTAGAAGGAAAGGAACCGGAAGAGCCACGACCCATCCATAAACCAGCAGATTTTTTCTGCCTATTTTGTTGGCAAGCGTTCCGGCAAAATAGTTCGTGATGGCTTTGGTAAAACCAAATACAACGATAAAGGAAAGAATAGCCGATTTTGCTACAATGGCGAATTCTTGCTTTGCCAATTCGGGTAGAATAGTTCGTTCTAAACCAATCATTCCCCCTACAAAAGCATTAATGATTACAAGGATAGTAAACTGTTTCCAGTTTTCACGTAATCCCAGTTTGGCTTCCACGCTCATTTATTTTAAGGGGCTAATGGATAACCTTTGTCTTTCCAGTCAATTTTAATATTTTCAGGCAGGTTTAGAAGCCTGGCATTAGTAAACCCCATTTCATTTAAGGTATTGATAGCAGGCCGTATATTCGGACATTTATTGAAAGGGCAACAACCACAATAAACAACAAGAAACGAAGTTTTGGGGAGTGTTTTTAAAACCTTTTTGAACCTTTCCAGGTTTTCTTTTTCGCTAGATGCACCCATATTTCTGGCTCCTTTAATGTCCTCCATAACTCCTATATTAAAAATTAGAGGCTTTTTCATTTTTGGGTTCCTTAGCAATGAAGCTAAATCTGAGGGCTGCATCAGCTGGTTTTTCTTCCAGGGCTCTTGGATGTTCCATGATGGACTGGCTGGAAATGTTTGAGCTTGTATGTGAATGGTGGCTCCAAAAAGGATTATTGAAACAACAAAAAGCAAAGTTTTATAATACATGTTCATATTTATTTAATGTGGTAATTTATTTTTAATTAAACCATAGAGATAAGTTCCTATTAAAGAACCTAAAATTACCAGAATCATAGACCAATATCCGTAACCAATATTTACAAACATAGGTCCGGGGCAAGCCCCTGTTAAAGCCCAGCCTAATCCAAAAATGGATCCCCCAATAATATACCTAGGCCAGCTTGTGTCTTTGTCCTGAAAAATGATAGGGTTGCCATGAAAGTCCCTTATTTTAAATTTCTTGATCAGGTAAACTAAAATAATGCCCAGAATTACGGCAGTACCAATAATTCCATACATATGGAAAGACTGAAAACGAAACATTTCCTGAATGCGGTACCAGGAAATGGCTTCTGATTTAGCCATTACTACTCCAAACAGTAAACCTGCTAGTATAAATTTTAATCCCTTCATGTGTTAGAATATTAATGGTAACAAAAAATAAGTCATTACTAAACCACCTGCGAAAAAACCTATAACGGCTATCAGCGATGGAACTTGAAGGTTTGATAAACCGCTTATGGCGTGACCTGAAGTGCAGCCACCAGCATATCTGGCACCAAATCCGACAAGAATTCCACCTCCAAGCAAAACGATCAGGCCTTTGGGCGAAGTAATAAAATCCCAACCAAAAATTTGTGAGGGATTAAGATTTCCATCGAAAACTATTCCTAATTTTTGCAAATCAGTAATGGTAGCAGCTGAAATTTGTAAAGGCTGATCGCTTTTGAGCAGGGTTGAAGCAATTAGTCCTCCGAGTACGGCACCAAATAAAAATAGGAGGTTCCATTTTTGAGTCTTCCAGTCAAAATTAAAAAATTCAACCTTTTTCCCGGCTCCTGCAATGGTACATATTGTCCTCAAGTTGGATGAAACGCCAAACGATTTCCCAAAATATATCAGCAGCAACATAATAAAGGCGATGGTTGCACCCGAAGTGTACCAAGGCCATGGTTGTCTGAGCAATTGAAGCATATTATTTTAATTTAAAGGTTAATAAGGGTTTTTGGCAATGATTCACAAGGCGTTCGGCAATACTGCCAAATAACAGGTGACTGATACCCTTGCGACCGTGAGTTTTGATGCAGACCAGATCCATTTCCGCTTCTTTGTTAAAGTTTGATACACCTTTTGTAATTTGATGATCCCTGTAGAGATGCATTTCAAAACGCTCAATGTGATGCTGCTCGGCAAAGAATCTCATTTGAGCTTGTATCTGGTCAACGTATCTCTCATCACCTTCTTTTAGTATTTGCAATAAGTGGATGGTGCTGCCAAAAGTTTCTGCTATATTTTTGATAAGGTTAATTTGAATGTCTTTACCGGAATGCTCAAAATCTGCCACCAGGAGAATATTTTTAAATTCAGTAACAGGCGTTCCGGGCCTTATTGTAATCACCGGTACGTCCAAATATCTGACCACATGCTGTGCTTCAGAGCCTGAGATTAATTCCATAAAACCATCAGCACCTTTGGTCCCCATAATTACCAGATCAGCACCAAATTCAATTTCGGCAAGATGAATCTGATCGGTGAGCAATCCTGTTTTAATATGTGATTCGAGGTTTCGACCTTCATTATTTAAAGAATTAAATTGGATTAGAGCTTCTTCCTTCTTCTTTTTAAAAGCTGAAACATCAATGGCCTCTGCCAAATCCGGGTTGCCCGATATAATGGATTCGCTGGCTTCAATTACGTGTAATAAATGAATTTTTACAGTGAACTTTTGTGAGAGAATATCGGCCATCAGGAATGCCTGTCTGCTTACCGGGGAAAAATCAATAGGGATTAAAATGGTTAAGTTCTTCATGATTAAAATTTCTTAGGTGCAAAAATAAGGCTTAGGTATTATTATTTTGGCCCTGCAAGTCAACCGGCCGAGTAAAATAATTCTGACCCTTTTTTTTTAATAATTTTACCATACTTCCACTTCTGTCACCGCTCCTGTATAATAGAAAATAGGTTTTATCTGTATCAAAATTCTGTGTTTTAGACTGAAAGTCAAGAACCATAAAACCTATATTTTTAGATCCGGGGATAGGACCACTAGTGTATTTCTTGCAGGCACGGACATCCAGCAGTACAACATTTTCACTCAGCTTAAATTGCTTTTTAAAAGTATTCCCATCCAAATCGTTTTCGTTTTTTTAAAAAAAGCTGCCTGACATGTTTTTAAATTTAAACCTTTAATAATTTATGGTTTTTTAAGGTTACTTCATTGTACTAGGACACACAAAGGGGCTAAGTTCAAATTTGCCGGATTCCTTTATTGATTTAAAGCCGCCTTTTATATCAATCAATTTGTCGAATCCGCGTGCTCTTAAAATAGAATTAAAAATCATCGAACGGTATCCACCTGCACAATGAACGTAATAGGTTTTATTGGTATCAATTTGAGTCATACTGTGGTTAATGTAATCCAATGGAGCATTTTGTGAATCTGGAACATGCTCAGAGTCATGCTCATTATTTTTACGGACATCCAGAATATTTACTTCAACTCCCTCTTCAATTCTTTTGGCAAGTTCATTCGCAGAAATAGATTCAATTTGATCCAATTCTTTTCCGGCTTCTTTCCATGCATTTATACCGCCTTTCAGATATCCTATTGCATAATCAAAACCCACACGAGCTAAGCGGGTAACCACCTCTTCTTCACGGTCTTCATCGGCTATAATTAAAATTTCCTGCCGGATATCGGTCATAAGGGAGCCTACCCATGGAGCAAAGTTTCCATCAATTCCAATATTTATGGAGTTTGGGATGAAACCCCGGGCAAAGATTTGAGGGTCTCTTGTATCTAGTAAAATGGCGTCCGTTTCATTGGCTGCCGCTTCAAAGGCTTCCGGTTTTAAGGCTTGTGTACCTTTATTTAATATTGTTTCAAAGCTTTCATAACCTTCTTTATTCAACATCACATTCAATGGAAAGTAAGCCGGAGGAGCTGTTAGGCCCTGTGTAACCTCTTTAATAAATTCATCGCGAGTCATGTTAGCTCTTAATGCATAATTGTTTGCTTTTTGATTGCCTAAAGTATCTGTAGTTTCTTTACTCATATTTTTACCACAGGCAGAACCGGCGCCATGAGCAGGATATACAATGATGTTATTATTCAAAGGCATAATTTTATTACGAAGCGAATCAAATAAAATACCTGCTAAATCTTCCTGGGTCATATTCGTAGCTTTTTGAGCCAGATCAGGCCGGCCAACATCTCCAATAAATAAAGTATCACCTGAAAATAACGCGGTTTCTACGCCGTTCTGATCGGTTAACAAATAGCAGGTTGATTCCATTGTGTGCCCTGGGGTATGCAAAACACGGAAAGTTAGCTCTCCTAATTTAAACTCTTCATTGTCTTTTGCGATGTGTGCATTAAAACTTGGATTGGCGTTTGGACCATATATAATAGGGGCTCCAGTTTGGTTAGAAAGATCAACATGTCCTGAAACGAAATCGGCATGAAAGTGGGTCTCAAATACATATTTGATTTTTGCACCGGCTGCTTTCGCTTTTTCAATATAAGGGCTAACTTCCCGCAAAGGATCAATGATCGCAACTTCATTGCCCGATTGGATGTAGTAAGCACCCTGCGCTAAACATCCGGTGTAAATTTGTTCGATAATTGTCATCTCTGATTATTTTATAATTGTTGATACAAAGATGGGGCGTATGCAGATAAATAATAGTGACTAAAGTCACATACGTTTTTTAATTAAACGGGTTTGAAAGGAATGGGATTTTTACTTAAAATGACCATTTAAAAAGGCTGCTCTTTAAGAACAGCCTGTCGGTATGTTTTCCAGTTTCCTGATCAGTTCAGGCTCAAAGCTCAAGAAACGGTCTCGTGGGGTTTCCACCGGTATGGGGCCCGAAGAGGTCTGCACATCTTTACTTGTTCTGCCGTTCCTGCAATTACCAGTTCTGGGTTCAGTTTGATCCAAATGTAAATGTGACTCAGGCTCTGCTTCCAATGCGCATCCACTAAACTTTTTAGAAAAGGAGCAAAAGCGCCATCCTTGCCATAAAGTGATTTAGCTGAGCGGAGTTGCTCAACGGTTTTGTGTTTCATCTGCTCGTAATCGAGCGCTTCTTCTTTCTCTATATTAAAAGTGTTACTGAATTAATATCCTAACTATTAACACAGTTTATTTTACACTTTCTACCCGTTAGAAAGTTCGATAACCTAAATCGCTTACCATTAAAATGAAAGTGTTTATTGTACTTTTCAATATATATCTCTTACTGTTTTTTTCGAAGTCAGAGCAGTTATACGAGCATAGTGCAGGAGTTATTTGAAACATAGCTTTATAATAAAAGATTTTATTATAAAGCATAAGGATATTAA
>JACMND010000022.1 GCA_014378705.1 Pedobacter sp.
CCCGCATCCAGTAATTCAAGGCCTCTTTCCACTCGAACCTCTAACAATCCGGCTTTACGCAATTCACGGTTTAAATGTACCGGGATATTTACCGGGGCAATGCCGTATTCTGAAAGAAGAATGATCTTCGCCTCCTTTCGCTGGTAAAATTTGATCAGGTTTTCTAAAACCTGATCTATTTCTAAAAGCTCCGAAGAAATTTTGGTTAAATCCGGCCCATATTTCTGCAAACAATAATCCAGGTGCGGCAGATAGATCATGGTTAACGTGGGATTGTACAAATCATCGGTTAACATGGAAGCATTGGAAATCCACTGTGTAGATTGAATGTTGGCGCCCGGCCCCCAAAACTGAAACAAAGGGAATTGTCCTAATCTTTCCTGCAAAACATCACGTAACCCAGGTGGGTTGGAATATACATCCGGCATTTTACGTCCGTCAGCCAGGTAATTAGGGCGTGGTGTCACAGAAAAATCAGCAGAAGAATACATATTGTACCACATAAACATCTGTGAACATGTAAATTCTGGGTTTTCCATTTTTGCTCTTTCCCAAATTTTCTCAGCCTGCACTAGTTTATTGGATTGCTTCCAAAACTTAACTTCACAATCTTCACGGTCATACCACCCATTTCCTACAATGCCATGTTCTGCCGGCCATTTACCTGTAATATAAGTTGATTGCACGGAAGTGGTTAATCCGGGCAGCATTGGTTTGATGTGTTGAATATTTTTATTTGATATATATTTTTTAAGGAATGGAGTATGTTCGCCGATTACAGAAGGTGACAAACCGACAATATCAATAACAACAGTTTTGTTCATAGACTAAATATGGGTCATACTAATTAACAACGTTAAAAAAAGAATACAAATACTATAGATAATCTTTCTGAAAAAAATTCTCATTAACCCATTTTAGTTCTCGTACAATAGAATCTTGTAAAGGTATTTTAAGATTTTCTGGTAAAACTTCCCAAGTGTATGTCTCAACTTCCAAATGAGTGGTTAGTTGTTTGGAGTTCTGAATTTTTAAAACTTCAAAAATATCATTTTGAGTAGAATACAAAACGTCAAATTGCTCAACAAAAATTGGTACATGGAAATGGGCTCGCCATTCTTCGACTTCTAAATTATTAATGTCCACTAATGCTTCTGGTAGATCCCTGTAACGAATATATGCTCCGTCCGATCTTCGGGCCACTACCTGGTGCAGATAAGTTTGTTCATTAAAACCAGAGAATGCAGCAAACAATAATTCTCTTTGTTTGATATCGGAAGTTAGCTGAGCTTTTATAGCCGCACTAATTTGAATCTTACCAATTTTAATACCTCTTAACTCTAATTGATGGATAATTTCTTTGTGAGGTTCATAACCAATTGCAAAATGGCAAACATCATAACATAACCGAACATGGTTTTTTAAGATTACTTCTGCTTCTGAGAAGGTAAAACCAAATTTTTCTGTTATCATACTTATGCCGGCAGGAAGTAATTCGTTTTCAAACCATTCTATAAATTCAATACCTGTTTCGAGAATGCCATCAGGCTCCGGTTCTATATCCAAATGTAAAACCTGTAACTTCTCATGCTTTATTAAGATCAGTTGTTCAACAACTTTTAAAATATTTAATGTAGCGATTTGCCTTACATTTAATAATTCATCCGAAGATTTTCCAAACCAATGTCTGTAGCTCAGTGGTGATGTAGAAATTCCACCGTCTACACCATTCGGCAAAAGTTCTTTCAATATATTAAATAACCGAATCGTGTAATCAACACGTTCATGAGTTGTCCAGTCGGGAGCATGAACCTGATCTTTTACCCGGGTATCATGAAATCCTCCGTACGGAAAACCGTTCATCGTAAATACGTACGCAGAATGTTCATTTAACCATTGTTGAAATTCCCTTAAATTTTCAGCTTTTGATAATTCCAAACTGGCGATGTGGGATAATCTCAACCCTATTCCCATTTGCTTATCTGGTGAAACCTGATTTTTAATTTCGGGGAAACTCGTTTTTAGAGCTGCAAAATGTTCTGTCCAGGTTTCGCCAGAATGAATATTTGTGCAATAAGTAAGATGCGACTTATCAACAAGCATTTTATCTTTTTGGGAGATTAGTTTTCGTGATTTGTATATTTTATGTAGGATTGCAATTCATTTACTGCTTCCCGAATTAAAACAGGATCCATCTCATGAACTTCCTCACCCTGACCGATTTCTTTCAATAGCATGATGGTTAAGCGGCCGCCAAGATGTTCCCTAAATTCCTGTAACCCAGATAAAAGAGAACTGCTATCGTTTTCTGCCTGTGCTAACGGATGATTAACCGGTAAGCCTAATTTAGTTAAAAGCCGGATAATCCGGTCACAGCTATTTGGCGAAAGCCGACCACAAAGTTTGGAATAAACAGTGTCCAAAGCGATACCGATAGAAACCGCTTCGCCATGTAAGATCTCAAAATCACTTAACTGTTCTAATTTGTGAGCGCTCCAATGCCCAAAATCCAATGGGCGGGAAGAACCTGTTTCAAAAGGATCAGCTCCGGCTATATGCTCCATATGCAATTTAGCGCAACGCTTAATCAAGTATTGCATAGACTGCATATCACGACTGGACAAAGCATCGGCTTTAGCCTCTAACCATAAAAAAAAGGCATTATCTTTAATCAGGGCTACTTTTATGGCTTCTGATATTCCGGCTTGCCAATGCCGGTTGGTTAAGGTTTTCAAAAACAGGTAATCGTTAAAAACCGCAGCAGGTGGAGAAAACGTTCCTAAAAAATTTTTTTTACCAATGTAATTTATTCCGTTTTTAACACCTACACCTGAGTCATTTTGAGATAAAACCGTAGTAGGAATACGGATATGCTTGATGCCGCGATGAGAAACCGCTGCTGCATAGCCAACAAGGTCGAGTACAGAACCACCGCCAATAGCGATTACATAAGAATGCCTGTCGATTCCATGGCGATTGATCGCATCTACAATCTGATCAAAATATTGTGGATTATTTTTAGCGGCCTCACCGCCTGTTATCATTACTTTTTCGGGAATAACCTGTAGCTGAAGGTTTTTTGAGAAGTAGTTGTCAATCTGCTGATTTAGATCCTGGTGATGCATTTCAACACCCTCATCTATTACAAAAAGCATCTTTTGAATACTTCCCAAGGTTTGATTGTCTTTTAAGTATTCGCTGAAAAGCGTATTTGATTGTGCAAAAAGATGTTCTGTAAAATAAACGCGGTATTGATAATTAATACTAAAAGATTGCTGCAAATAATCCATAAATTCTTACCGGGCCCCGCTAAAATAGATCCGAAATTATAAATAATTTTCTATTTAATATTGGACGTGAAGAGATATAGATACGGTTAAAATTAATATAGCACTTAGGTTACCGCAAACAATCGGGATAACCAAAGAGATAATGGTAATAAGATAATTATAATTAGTGCAATTTGAAGTTCACCGGCAGCCGCTGCCCAGGAGGCATCCATGATTATCAGCGAAATTACACCTGCTTTTACGGCTTTACCAATATTAGCCCCAATGGGTTCTTTAATTGCTTTAATTAATGGTTTAAAGATCATCCAGCTAAAAGCGGCGAGAAAAACAGCTGCAGGTAAAACCGTTTCTTTTATCCACGCAAAGTATAGAATGACAGCGATTACAGTGATGTACAAAAATGCCGCAAAATAAAGAGGGTTGCGTTTACTGCCGTGTACTTCTCCCCTGCTGATCATGGTGACAGAAGAAATGTAAACAATTGGAATTAAAGCAATAAACCAAAAATTAAAAATAGAGACGGGTATGATACTAATACCCAGCAATAGATTTAACCCGCGACATAAACCCATATTTATCGGCCCAAAAAATTGATAATGCTTTCCCCATTTATTGTAAAAAAGGGCGGTTACAGAAATTGATATTGCCAGCAGCCCGGAAATAATATTGATAAAAAAAGCGGAGGAGATACCAAAAAGCAGAAATAAAGTTGCAAGGATTGTCGCTTGTTTCAAGCTAACTACTCCGCTTGGTATGGGCCTTTCCGGCCGTTCCACAAGATCAAGTTTTGAATCAAAAATATCATTAAAAGCAACCCCACCCCCATATAATCCTACCGTTGAAAGACATAAAAAAATTACACTTAAGTAATTATCCGGATATACTGCTCCCATAAAAAAACCGGAAATAGCAATTCCGGCCAGAATATCGGCGATAGAAGTCACAATATTAGCCGGTCGGATAAGACAAAAATAACCGGTCATTTTACTCATTTAACGGATGATCACAGATGATTTATCAATCCGCGGTTGTTGCCCGCCACGTAAAATTGTGTTGCCTTCAAACTTCGTACTCTGGTCAATCGATTGGATGGAATCAAAGTCTTTTTCGTCAATCTGACCGCTTTGCCCGAACGCGGTTATTGCGTTTTGATAAGTAATCAATTCAATATCGGCTTTGCTGATTCCTCTGGCCAACATTAAAGCAGCGGTTTTGGGCACGGCTAATGGATCACTGATCCCCCAATCCGCAGCCGAATTAATCATGATGCGTTCTGTACCGTATTGTTTTACAATTTCAACCATACGCTCATTGCCCATTTTTGTAAATGGATAAATGGTAAACGCTGCCCAGAAACCACGATCCAGAACTTCCCTTACAGTTTCTTCATTATTGTGATCCACAATTACTGAATAGGGATTTAAGCCCTGTTCAATTGAAATATCCATACTTCGGGTGGTGCCTCGTTTTTTATCACGATGCGGCGTATGAATTTGGACAGGTAACCCGGCTTGTTTTGCCAGATCTAACTGCAGCCGAAAATATTTTTCTTCCGCACTTGTCTGATCATCAAAACCAATTTCCCCGATACCAACTACCCCTTCTTTGTATATAAATTGAGGGAGTATCTCCATAACCTGTTCAGCAAGTTCTTCATTGTTCGCTTCACGCGAATTTAAACCGATCGTACAATAATGTTTAATGCCAAATTGTGATGATCTAAACCGCTCCCAGCCTATTAAACTGCCATAATAATCACGGAAAGTATCCAAACCCGTACGTGGCTGCCCAAGCCAAAAAGCTGGTTCAATAAGTGCTACAACTCCCGCATCAGCCATAGCCTGGTAATCATCAGTGGTGCGGGAAGACATGTGAACGTGCGGATCAAAAAACCGCATACCTTTTATACTTTCCAGATCAACCGGAATTATCGGTTCCACCTGCACTTCTTTGTCCTGGGTATTATCATTGCAGCACATAAGTTAAATATTTATTTATTTTAAATTTTTGGCAATAGAATTCCAGTTTATTTTACCAGTTTCAATCGCTGATTTTAATTCACTCTCACTTTCAAGCAAGTCCTGCGAGGGCATATATTGACTTTGAAAACAAGCCATAGCTGCGGCGGTTTTTTCAATAGGATCGCCTGATTTAAAAACTTTTTCAATATCAGCAAATATACGTTCATCTATAAATTTTGCTGTCAATCGCCATAGTTGCGGATTTACCTTTCTGCCGGCAGCCCAGCGTTCATGAGCATAATCTGAAAGGATATAAGCCAATTCCTTGTTCGCACGATCGTCAAGGCCAACGATGCGGCTCACATCTTTTTCTGTAAAAAAAGCTTTTAAAATAAGCTGGTTCCATTCTGCCTCACACAAAAATTTAGAGGCAAAAGGATTTTCATACATAATCGCTTCCAAAACAGTTCCGATGTTGCTTCTAATTCCTTCAGTGCATTGTTTTACCCATTCCTGGGGATAATTAAAAAAAGGCAACGCTCCATACAATGCCACAAGTTCGTTCATTTCCGCAGCCTTAAATAGCTGACTTATTGCTTTTAAATAGTTGCTTTTATCCACGGAAGGAAAATTTAAAATTAACCAAACCCGTGCATACCTGTCAATGGTATAGGAATCAAAACTTACCAAAGGCTGTATTGATTTTAACCCTAGTTTTTCATCCCTATTAAGATAAACAACTTCTTTACCTGTGTGCCTTGGCATCGCCGTAAAGGCCGTTATAAAATCATTTTGTGCGTCCTTAATTTGGATTTTAGCCACCATTGTACTCAACCAATCCCATGTTTCAGGTTTTAATTCCTTTTGCAGTAAGTCGTCGATCAATCTCAACATAGAAATAAAAAATAATTCAGGATTTAATATCTTAAAAATAAAAATCTAAACTATAAAAATTAAGTTAGTTGATAAGGTTAGAATTAACTTATATCATAAAAACCCGCCCAATGGAGAGACGAGTTTTTATGATGTAAGTTTTTTTAATTAAATATATACCGGAAAACAAATTGTGCATGATAGGTATCGCCACCAACAGAAGTGGTGTCTCCAAAAGTTGAAAATATAGGCGAAACACCAGAAAAATTATTGTATTTAAAAGTTGGAATTCCAGCGGCATCCGTACCACGTGGTGATAAAATTTGCGACTGATTAAGAAACTTGCCACCACCCCAATTTTTATTGATTAAGTTGGTATTATTAAACACATTCACACGAAACTGAAGAATGTTATTTTTACCGCTGTCGCGGTATTAAATTCTTGTATAAACGCAGCATCGGCTCTACAGTATCATGGAAATAAGGCTCCTTTATACTCTGCATATTTACCAAGGTTCTGGCTCAAATAATCATCCTTACTAATATACTGTTCAAAAAGTTGAGCTTGATCTTCCATACTAAAAATTTGTGTGGTAGCAGTTGGGCCTGATCCAAAAACGATCGTTTTTGGTACATATTTTAGTTCAATGGCGGTTATTCGGAATATATACCAGATCATTCCTGTTTCCATCATCATTTAAATCGCCGGAATAATTGTAGCTGAAGTTACCGGATTCGCGTCCTTCCCAAAAAAAGGAGATTTCGGATGAACCAATGTGATATGATCTTTTGTAAAATGCTGTGGCGATAACCCGATGACGCTGATCATCTCCCGCAAAGGATACCGGGGCATTGTTAACATCAAAAAAAATCGCGTTATTATTGTACTATCCGCTTGCATGATTACCGGCATTCAGAACATTCACAGCCTTTCCGTAAGTCTATATGCTGCTTTTAAGAAGAATCCTCTCCGGAGTGGATATTCTATTGAAGCCGTCGCTGAGTAGGAATAACCTTTATCTGTACTAGTTAAATAATACAAAGCAGTAATTTTGTTGTTTATGCGGGAAACATTATTAAAAGCTACAGATGCTAAACCCAAATTAGGATAAGTTGAGCGATTGTCCGGGCCCGATAATGTTCCCGTTACGGTTTGCTGATTGATGTTTTCATAATTTACCGCGTTAATATTTTTAGAGTATAAAAACTTAGCTGTACCAATTAAACCGTCAAACAGGAGTAACCTGCGCATAAATATCCAGTGTGGTCATTAACATAACAAACGTTGATGGTAAAACTTCTTCACAAATTAATTTTTGGTTCCAATTTTTGTATAAATTCTAAGTTCTGTCTTAAAATTTCGGCAAATATAAATAGCATCTCCAAAGCCTATATTAAGGTTACATTAACAATAACCCCATTAAGGCCATATTTTTGTGACAATAATAGGGGTAAACAAAGGCCTTAAACTAATCTGAACATTTTTTACAAGCTGAGTATTTTCTTAGATTTGAGGTCAATAATTGTAAATACTATTTAAAATTTATGAACTACGATCTTATAGTTATAGGAAGCGGACCTGGTGGTTACGTGGCTGCGATTCGTGCGGCACAGTTAGGTTTAAAAACCGCTATTGTTGAACGTGAAGCTTTAGGTGGGATTTGTTTAAACTGGGGATGTATCCCAACCAAAGCCTTATTAAAAAGCGCAAATGTATTTGAATATATTACTCATGCCGCTGATTATGGAATTAATGTTCAGGGCTCAAATATTGACTTTGGTGCAATTATAAAACGCAGCAGAAACGTAGCCGATGGAATGAGTAAAGGTGTTCAGTTTTTAATGAAAAAAAACAAGATCGATGTAATTATGGGAAGTGCCACGCTTAAGAAAGGTGGTAAAGTTGAGATAAAAGGGGCTGACGGTTCAATTAAAGAATACACTGCTACCAGTACCATCGTGGCAACCGGCGGACGTTCACGTGAACTTCCAAACTTAAAGCAGGATGGTAAAAAAATAATCGGGTACCGCCAGGCGATGGTTTTAACTGAGTTGCCTAAATCAATGGTTGTGGTAGGTTCAGGGGCTATTGGTGTCGAATTCGCTTACTTTTACAATACTTTGGGAACTAAAGTAACTATTGTTGAATATTTAGATAATATTGTTCCGCTTGAGGACGAAGATATTTCAAAGCAATTACTTCGCAGTCTTAAAAAATCGGGTATTACGATTATGACCGGTTCCAATGTCGAGTCTGTGGATACATCTGGAAACGGATGTAAAGTGCAGGTTAAAACTGCTGGTGGCACTGAAATATTGGAATGTGATATTGTGCTTTCCGCTGTGGGATATTCTCCAAACCTGGAAAATATTGGCCTTGAAGATGTTGGTATTAAAACCGATAAAGGCCGTGTGCTGGTTGACGATTTCTATAAAACCAACATAGAAGGTTTTTACGCCATTGGCGATATTGTTAAAGGCCCGGCCTTGGCGCACGTGGCTTCTGCCGAAGGAATAATTTGTGTTGAGAAAATTGCTGGCCATCATCCGGAACCTCTTAATTATAACAACATTCCGGGTTGTACGTATTGTTCTCCAGAGATCGCTTCGGTTGGTTATACAGAAAAAGCGGCCAGAGAAGCAGGTTATGAAATTAAAGTAGGCAAATTTCCCTTTTCCGCATCAGGGAAGGCCAGCGCCGCCGGAACTAAAGACGGATTTGTTAAAGTTATTTTTGATGCAAAATATGGAGAGTTTCTTGGTGCGCACATGATTGGGAACAACGTAACCGAAATGATAGCTGAAGTTGTAGTTGCACGTAAACTGGAAACTACGGGGATGGATATTGTTAAATCTGTTCATCCGCACCCTACCATGAGCGAGGCCATTATGGAAGCTGCCGCAGATGCTTATGGCGAAGTGATTCATTTGTAGGATTAAATATTAGCTTTCTGGCAAAACCTTTAAATAGAAAACCGGCTTTTTAGGCCGGTTTTCTATTTATGGGGGATAGTGGTATACACCTTATGGTCAACCGATACTATCATGTTAATGGGAGTTGCAAACTAATTGTTTATTTTTTTAATTAACAGCTGCATGAATTCTAAAAGCGAAACATCAGTTTTATTCTTTAAAAACTTATTAAATATTCAGCAGCTTTTAAAACCTTCCTGGCAAAGCACGGAAAAGTTCCGAGCAAATAACTGAATACAAAACCCTAGATCCAAAACCATTAACAGCTACATTATCTCGCAACAGCGTTGTCTGGTAAAATTTAGATATGCGATTGGCTTTACAATAAAATAACAATATGATAACTTTTTTAGAGTAACCACGCTATTTGAGGCACTTAATTTTACTTCAACAAATTATTAAATATTTGAAGTATGAATAAAAAATTACTAGCCGCAATAATGTTTTGCGCTTTTGCATTTGGAGCTTGTCAGAAAGAAAGCAATAATCCTGATGAGGAGCAGATATTAGAAACTCCTGGTTCCTTTCAAGAAACCGCAATGATTACACTTGGAGGTGAAACAGCCGCAGAAATTTCAACTTATGACCCGATTAGCAAACGCTTGTTTGTAGTTAATAATGAGGGTGGTGTAAAGGTTGACGTTATTGATCTAAGTAAATATCCAATCGTTACCAAACTTCAAACTCTTAATTATTCTGCTGTAAGTTCGGGTGTTAATAGCGTAGCCGTTTATAATGGCATTTTAGCTATCGCGGTTAATGGCTTAGATAAACAAGATAACGGTAAAGTTATTATTCTAAATGCTACAACATTTAAACAGGTGTGCCTTGTTACGGTTGGTGCCATGCCCGATATGGTGATCTTTAGTCCGGATGGAAAATATATTGTTACTGCCGATGAGGGTGAACCAAGTGCAGACTACGTTAATGATCCTTTAGGTACGATATCAATCATTGACACAGAAAATAAATATGCAGTAAAAACCTTAAACTTCGCTGGTTTTGAAGGCGGAAAAGCGGCCTTATTTGCTGCCGGTTTTCGTGTGTTTGGTTTAAACGCAAGCTTTTCTAAAGATATTGAACCTGAATACATTACAATACGTGATGATTCGCGTAAAGCCTGGGTAACTTTGCAGGAAAACAACGGTATTGCGGAAGTAGACTTGGTTAGCGGAACAATTATACGCATTATGCCTTTAGGTACCAAAGACATTAGTAAACCTCAAAGCGCATTTGATGTTAGCGATAAGGATGGCAAAATTGAACTTAAAACATGGCCTGTTCAATCGTTTTATTTGCCTGATGCCATTTCGCATTTCGTCTCCAACGGCAAATCTTATCTTGCTTTAGCCAATGAAGGTGATACCCGCGATTATGATGCCTTCGCAGAAGAAATAAGAGTGAAAGATATGATACTGGATCCAACCCGTTTCGGGGATGCAGCCAGTTTACAATTAGAAGCAAACCTTGGCCGGCTAATAGTGACCAATACACAGGGAGACACAGACGGCGATGGTGATATTGATGTAATATATGGCTTTGGCGGCCGGAGTGTTACTATTTTAGATGCAGTTACCGGTAGTCTTGTAGCAGAAATTGGTAAAGACCTTGAAGAAAGGGTTATCTCTGCCGGCAAATATGATGATGGCCGGTCTGATAACAAAGGCGTAGAAGTAGAATCAGTTATTGTTGCTAAAGTAAACGGCGCCAATACCGCATTTATTGGAATGGAACGTGCAGATATGATTGCCGTATATGATGTAAGCAACCCGGCGAAACCTAAATTTTTACAGCTTTTAAATACCGGTGATGCTCCCGAGGGCCTTTTATTTATTAAAGCAACAGACAGTCCGAACGGCCGGAACATGTTAGTGGTATCCTGCGAAGGTGATGGCACGGTACATTTTTACCAGTCTGAATAAGGTTTGCCAGTTAAAAACTTATCAGGTTTTAAAAACCTGGTAAGTTCACTTAAAAAATCATGAATATACCGTCATTCTGACGACCTCTTGGGAGAAGAAATCCCTATGTTCCTCTGCACATGCCCATAAGTGGTTTGTGGGTGAGATCCTGCCTCTTGTCGGGGTACTGTTGTTTTAGTTGAGGTAGCTTTGTAATGATTAATTTGTAAAAATCATAAAATTTACAGCCATTTTGATGACCCTTTGGTAGGAGGAATATCCGTTGCCCTTTAACCTCCTCTGTTGTTGGTTAACGGACGTTTGAATTGGAGGTTGTAATTTATAAACGGTTAATAAAAACTATAAAATTTTCCTATTTCACTTGCCTTTTTACCCAATCCGTAATAATTTGTAAAACCGCAGGGGATATTGTTTCGTCAATGCGGGCGTACTCATCCAGATTCCCGGTTTCAGCGGTCTGAAACAGGTGGTTTAACCCAGGAAGTTCCTGTGTTTTAAAATCTTTGTTCCCGGCTTTTTTCAATAACCGCTCAAAACCAGCCAGATTTTCTGTTGCCGATACCTGTATATCTTTAGATCCATTGATGGCCAGAACTGGAATTTTAATTTTACTGATAATCGTTTCCGGATTGTATCTGATAAAATATCGCATCCATGGCAAACTAACGGTGCTGATAAAACTATTTATCATTTCTTCTCCGGCCTGCCCTTCATTAAGTTGCATGGTATCAATTAAGGCTTTTGGCAAAGTACTTTTCCATTTTATAAAATTGGTTTTCAAATCCAGGTTTTTATTCAGGTCCTGTGCGTAAACTTTGTCGAACAAACCAAAATACAAAGCAATTAATGCTTTGTATTGATCGTCGGGCATGTTTGATTTTTTAAGAATACTTGAGTTTTGCTTCTTGATCACATCAACCCCTTTAATTCCAATACCGGCCATACTCACCATAAAAGCTA
>JACMND010000023.1 GCA_014378705.1 Pedobacter sp.
CGATATGATGCAGCCGGAACTTCAGGGATAATCAATATTAAAACCAAAAAAAGCAAAAGCATGGGCCTTAACGGAAATTTAACAGCCGTTACAGGGTATGGCCAAACCAGCAAATATTCCGGGGGCGGTAATGTTAATTTCCGCAAAGGGAAAATCAATGCTTTTGGCAATTATAACTATGCAAATAATGGGAGGTTAAACAACCTGAACTTAAACAGAGAGGTTACTTACCAGGATACGGTGACTAATTTTATCCAGTCAAACTCCTGGGATAACCGCCGGTTCAACAATTCTTTTAAAGCCGGGGTTGATTATTTTATTAATAAAAATAATACTATTGGTTTGTTAAGTAACGGGTATTTTAACAGCAATGATGAAAACAGCACTAGTTTTACAAATCGTAACAACAATTTTTCGCAAATAGAAGACATTAAAATCATTGGAAACAACGAAGAGAAATACCAAAACGCAGCATTTAATCTGAACTATAAAGGAGTTTTAGACACCACGGGGAAAGAAATTTCTGTTGACCTGGATTATTCTAAATATAGCAGCAATCATGACGAGTTAAGGGACAATGCTTACACAGCTACCAATCTGCAACCAAGGAGCCGTTTACTTGTAAAAAATTTCGCACCTTCTAAAATCAATGTGAAGTCGGTAAAGATTGATTATGCGCACCCGCTTAATAAAACGAGCAAATTTGAAGTAGGTTTAAAAAGTAGTATTGTAAAAACAGACAACGATCTGTTGCTGGCCCGCTTAAAGGAAAATACCTGGATGCCGGATGCCGAGTATTCTAACCATTTCATCTATGATGAAAACGTGTATGCCGCTTACGCCAATTACAGCAAAGAGTTTAAAAAGTTTGGGATACAGATGGGAATAAGGGCAGAACAGACTTCATCTAAAGGAAATTCTATTACAAAAAATCAAATTGTTGACCGGAATTATCTAGAGTTGTTCCCAAGTTTATCCTTTTCTTACACAATGAATAAAGATAACCAGCTTGGATTATCTTATAGTCGCCGTATTGATCGCCCGGCTTATGACGACCTAAATCCTTTTTTAAGCTTTCTGGATGAATATACTTTTGAGAAAGGAAACCCGTATCTAAATCCGCAGTTTACAAGCTCGTTTGATTTATCGCACACCTATAAAGGAAGCATTACGACCACAATAGGTTACAGCCACACCATTGATGTGATGACCACCGTAACCGAACAGGAAGATAAAACATTAAAAACTTTCGCGATACAGCGAAACCTGGATGAGCAGAATATTTACAGTATGAATGTATATGCGCCTGTGCCTGTTCAAAAATGGTGGAACATTAATAATAACGTCCAAGTATTTTATATGGGATTTAAATCAAAGTCAGAAAACGGAGATTTAAATTCCGGGCAATTGGCTTTAACTTATAATATGGATCATTCAATTACGATCGATAAAACTTTTACCGCGGATATGTCGGCTCAATATCAATCGCCTTTGCAATATGGGATTTTTAAAATTGGGTCCCAGATAGTTGTGAATGCAGGACTTAAAAAAACATTTTTAAACAGTAAGTTAAACATTAAGCTTTCGATGAACGATCTGTTTAACTCCAGGCGACAGCGTTTATCTACAACATATCAAAATATGAATTTAAACTTTACCCAAAAAGCGGAAAGCCAGATAACCAGCTTAACGTTATCATATCGGTTTGGAAAGAATGAAGTTAAGGCAGCCCGCAGACGTTCAACCGGATTGGAAGATGAAACAAACCGAATGAAGAATTAAGTTTTGTTGATTGATGAGGCACCGGAATGGAAACAAACCGGTGCTTTTTGAACTTGCTAACCATCACAGGTCTAATTTCCTAATCTATCCTGTACGTTTTCTGAACCTGTATCTCTTTTTCTGGCACCTTTAACGGTATTTCTTCCAAACACATAAGAGAAACTAATTTGGCCCATCATTGAATCACGCTTGTCTCTATAGCGTAAGTTCAAATTTTGAAAGGTGGATGTGTACCGGTTTGAAGCGGTGTTTAAAATATCAGTTATTCGTAATCTAGCAGTGGCATTTTTATTTAGAAAACTTTTTCCGATTGCCAAATCAAAACTATAAGCTGATTTAAAATTGTATATCCCATAAATCGTCGGCGATTCATATTTTCCATTTATTTCCGCGCTAAAATCTTCAGTAAACCGAAAGGATTGCAATGAACTAAAAATTAACGAAGGACTGGTATTTTTAAAATCTTCGGTAGAAGTAGTAACAATATATTTTTCGTAAGCAGATAAAAGGTTTAAATTCATCATCCACCAGTTATTAACGGTTACAGGCATATTCAACTCAATGCCGTAAAAATATTGACGATTAATGTTGCGGCTTATGATGGTATTTACCTTTGTGAGATCATTTTGCTCATTAAGTTCTATAATCAGGTCATCAATAACTTTTGCCCTAAGAGTGGTTGTAAATTTATTTTTATAATTATGTGTGACCTCTGCTATCCGAACAAATTCTGGTTGCAGCAGTGGGTTTCCGGCACGGTAACTATATTGATCTAAATAATTAAGAAATGGATTTAAATTATCATAACCCGGGCGGGTGATCCGTCGGCTGTAAGAAAAAAGCAGCCGGTTGTTTAGGTTAATATTTTGAACAAATTGCAGGTTCGGGAAAAAATTAAGATAGTTCTTGTTGGTAACCTGACCAGTGGTTAAGGAAACTCCTTCTGAAATAGTTTTTTCAGCCCGAAGTCCCAGATTTAAATCAGAATTTTTAAATCCAATACTGTAATTTATGTAACCCG
>JACMND010000024.1 GCA_014378705.1 Pedobacter sp.
CGAACAAACCAAAATACAAAGCAATTAATGCTTTGTATTGATCGTCGGGCATGTTTGATTTTTTAAGAATACTTGAGTTTTGCTTCTTGATCACATCAACCCCTTTAATTCCAATACCGGCCATACTCACCATAAAAGCTAAATTGTCTGATTCATTAGCAACCATTGAAGCAATCATTCCGCCTTCACTATGGCCAATTAACCCAATTTGCTTTATATTAATATCCCTTTGGGATTTAAGAAAACGGATACCTGCCAATACATCTTTCGCAAAATCCGCCGAAGTGGCATTCTTTACTTCACCAGTTGTTTGCCCTACTCCCCTGTCGTCTACCCGCAAAACCGCGATCCCGTTTTTAGTCAGATGATCGGCGATAACAGCGAACGGTTTGTGATTAAAAATCGTCTCATCCCGGTCCTGCTGGCCCGAACCGGTAATTAAAATAACCGCCGGGAAATGCGAACCGCTCGCCGGTAAAGTTAAAGTACCGCCAAAATGAACCGTTTTGGTTTCATTGTCATATTCCACATTTTCTGATCGGTACGTAAATGGAGCTACAGGTGTTTGTGGACGGGACAAAGGTTTAATTAAGTATGGAATTTTAATAAGGGTTAACGGGACATCTGCTTTGCCTTGTTTCCAGTTTCCGCTGATCTCTGATTTAGCTTCATTAAACTTTCCAATAAAACCACCGCCAATAACCTTTGAGTAAGCAACCAGGCTATCGGAAGTAATGTTCAGGTCACTAACAACCAGATTGTTCGCGTTCTGATCCGGACTGTCAAACACAGCTTTTGGTTTTCCTGATAAGCTATCAGGAAAAACTTTCAAAATTAACCTGATAGAACCTAACTGACCTTGCCACATGGATTTTTGAGGTAATTCCTGACCAATAGCCGTTAACCCAGCAAAAAATCCAATTAATGTAATTAAGAAGTGCCTAATCATCTACTCCCGTTATTTACCCGGTTGTATTAAAACCATTTTATAATGCCGTATCCCCGCTTCTTTAAATTCGTTTCCGAATTTTTTGAACGCAAATTTCTCATAAAGTTTTATTGCCGTAAGCTGAGCATGGAGGTAAATATACTCCGCCTCTTCCGGAAGGTCAGCCAACACTTTTTCTACTAACCTTTGCCCTATTCCTATTCCACGATATTCTTTTAGTACCGCAAAACGTTCCAGTTTATAACCTTGATCCGTTTTTCTCCAGCGGCAAGCCGCCACGGGTACTTCTTCAACTGTAGCCAAAAAATGATTGGATTCATCTTCAAATTCCCATTCCAATTCCGGCGGACATTCCTGTTCTTCAACAAATACTTTACGCCGTATCGCAAATACCTTTACAAGGTCCGCGGCTTCGTTTACTTTTCTAACAACTATTTGATCAATCTGCATTGTTACTTTCTGAAGATTTTGTATTGGGGTTTTTGTGGCCCTTAATCCTACTTGAGACTGGCTTTTTGATATTTTCAATCTTATCCTGATTTTTAGAAAGAATAGCTAACTTTTGGTTGGTTTTCTCTTTTTTAATCTGATCAAGTTTTTCAGCCGCATCAATAGAATGTGATTTATGAATATCATTGCCTTTTTCGGCAAGCTTGGATAGTTTCGCATAAAACTTGTGCAGTTTATCCATTTCCTCTTCACTTAAATCTTCAATATCAACCATCCTGTTGCTGGCTGAGTTACTGGCAGCAATCAACTCGTTTAACTTCAATTGAATGGCTTTTGACTCTTTGTTTTGAGATTTCTGAATTAAAAAAACCATTAAAAAAGTGATAATGGTGGTACCTGTGTTAATTACAAGTTGCCATGTTTCAGAATAACTAAACAACGGTCCGGTTATTCCCCACAAAATTATAATTAAAAGAGCACCCCCAAAAGCGATAGAACTACCCGCAAACAGGGTGATTCGATTAGCGAAACTCTCAAAATGACTTTTCTTGTTTAAGGCCATGAGTTTATAATTAGAGATTAGAAATATACGACCCTATTAAAGTTAATTCATTATGAAACCCGATCATTCACGTTAATGCAGTTCAGGTCTTCAAACGCTTTGGTCAGTCGTTTAACGAAAGTTTCTTCTCCTTTTCTCAACCAAACCCGGGGATCATAGTACTTTTTATTCGGCGAGTCGGCACCATCGGGGCTGCCAATCTGCCCTTGAAGATAATCTTTTTTAACTTTGTAATATTCATTTATCCCTTCCCAGAAGGCCCATTGCATGTCTGTGTCAATATTCATTTTCACAGCTCCATAGGATATTGCTTCTCTAATTTCTTCTTCACTGGAACCAGAACCACCATGAAATACAAAATTTATTGGCCTGTCCGTTTCCATACCGAATTCTTTTCGAACAAATTCCTGGGAGTTTTTAAGTATAACGGGCTGCAGTTTAACATTGCCCGGTTTATAAACACCGTGAACATTACCAAAAGCCGCCGCAACGGTAAACTTGCTGCTTACACTCATCAGTTGTTCGTAAGCATAAGATACCTCGGATGGCTGGGTATAAAGCTTGGCGCTGTCTATATCAGAATTATCAACTCCATCTTCCTCGCCACCCGTTACGCCTAATTCAATTTCAAGGGTCATTCCCATGGCTTTCATCCTTTGAAGGTAAACCTTACTAATTTCCATGTTCTCTTCAATGGTTTCTTCAGAAAGATCAAGCATGTGCGATGAGAACAACGGCTTTCCGTTTGCTTTAAAAAAAAGTTCCCCATGTTCCAGCAATCCGTCTATCCAGGGCAACAACTTTTTTGCCGCATGGTCCGTATGTAAAATTACCGCGACCCCATAATGTTCGGCAAGTAAATGAACATGCTGTGCGGCAGAAACGCCACCCAAAATACAAGCCTGCAAATTATCATTGTTAAGCGATTTACCTGCATAAAACTGGGCTCCACCATTAGAGAGTTGAATAATTACTGGCGAATTAACTGCTTTGGCGGTTTCCATCACCGCATTTATAGAATTTGTTCCTATTACATTAACAGCCGGCAGTGCAAATTGATGTTTTTTAGCCAGTTCAAATAATTCTTGAACATCATCGCCATATACAACACCCTTGTAGTTTTTAAGATCCATTTTAATTTAATTTGAATCGAAATTATAAATTTTAAAACCAATGGCAATAATTAATGCCAATAATCACCCAATTTATATGGATTGCTAAAGAGTTTAGGAGATAAAATATACCCCTTGTATAATTTAAACCCAATATAAAAGGAAAACCCCAAATTTTTTCGGGATGTGGAGCGTTAGCGGTACTGAGAAAACCAAACGCTGTACAAATCTGATTTATAGATTAATAATGTTAGAAAAGGCAGACTTTTGGTTTTGTAAATACTGGTCCCGCCAAGTACTTTAACCCAATAAAATTGTGGGCCACCGTTTTATGTTACCTTGGCCATTTTCGTTATTAAAGGTTAAAAAGAAAAACAATTAGACTTACAAAGTCTTAAAGCACGATTTAAGGCTAGGCTGATAATATATAAAGGCTGCCCGATTATTTAAAAATTTTGTTTCTTTGTAATCAACATAGATTGTAAATGGCCTGGTTTAAGAGAGAGAAAAAAGGGATTATAACTTCCACAGATGAAAAAAAGGAAGCTCCCGACGGCCTATGGCATAAATGCCCTGAATGCAAAAAGCCGTTGCATTATACGGAGCAGGTAGAAAATAAATATGTTTGCCATTACTGCAATTATCATTTACGTATCGGATCAAAAGAATATTTTTCGGTTTTATTTGATGATAATCAATTTACCGAGCTTTTTGCCAACCTTCGTTCCGCTGATCCTTTGGAATTCAAAGACACTAAAAACTACACTGAACGTTTAGTAGAAAGTTATGCTAAAACCGGTTTAAATGACTCGATTCGTTCTGCACATGGAAAAATTAATAAAATAGATGTGGTTATTGCCTGTATGGATTTTGCTTTTATAGGTGGCTCTATGGGTTCTGTTGTAGGAGAAAAAATAGCCCGTTCTATTGATTATTGCATTGCTAACCAGGTTCCGTTTTTAATGATCTCTAAATCCGGCGGAGCCCGGATGATGGAGGCTGCTTTTTCTTTAATGCAGATGGCCAAAACGTCAGCCAAACTTGCTTTACTTAGCAAGGCAAAAATTCCATACATATCTTTACTTACAGACCCAACAACGGGAGGTGTAACAGCTTCTTACGCGATGCTGGGCGACATAAATATTTCTGAGCCCGGAGCACTAATTGGCTTTGCCGGCCCCAGGGTAATTAAAGAAACAATTAAGAAGGACCTTCCAAAAGGTTTTCAAACTTCAGAATTTGTTTTAGAACATGGTTTCCTTGACTTTATTTCAGACCGTCGTGAAATGAAATCTAAGATTGCCATTTTTTTAAAAATGATGGCTGCCTAAAGGTTTGTATAACAGATTGCCCGATATAAAAATTGCAAACATTAAATTATTAAAATAGAAAGTTAAAAGTAAACCTGCTTTCTTTAAAAGTATTAATCAGGCGAAAAAAGGCTTGACTAAAGATTTTTATTCAGTTTTTACTAAGAAATTTACTTCGTAATTTATAGTTCCTACGCTATTTAAAAGCACCGTTTTATTTAAAATTTTTGACGAACATTTAAATAACAAATTTGTTTGAATATGAAAGTTTGCTATGTGATGGCTTGAAGAATAATCTTTCACCATCATAAAACAATCCTTTCAACCATTTAAACCAAAAAAAAATGATTCTAAAAATCGATCGTCTGCCAATTGAATTGCCTACACCTAAAAATCCATCACCTAATGATGCGGCTGCTGTACAGGAGTTGCTTGGTGGAAAATTTGGTGAGATGTCTACATTAATGAACTACACGTATCAGTCTTTTAATTTTAGGGGCCGTACAAAACTTCGCCCTTTTTATGATCTGATTTGCAGTATTGCCGGTGAAGAGTACGGGCATATTGAAGTAGTTTCCTACACCATTAATCTGCTGTTAACAGGGGTTAGCAAACGGGGAATGGACCCGGTTTCTGCTCCTTTAGCTTCTGGTGTAGATGCCCGGAATACCCGTCATTTTATTGCCAGCGGACAATCTGCGCTTCCAATGGATTCTCACGGTGATTTCTGGACGGGAGCCAACGTTTTTAGCAGTGGCAATTTAAAACTTGATCTGCTTCATAACTTTTTTTTGGAATTAGGTGCCCGTGCCAATAAAATGCGAGTATACTCTATGGTTGAAGACCCGTGCGCACGCGAAATGTTAGGTTATTTGTTAGTACGTGGCGGCTTACACGCCGTTGCCTACGCAAAAGCACTGGAGGTTTATACCGGTGTGGAGGTTACAAAATTATTACCGATACCAGATATGAGTAATAATGCTTTCCCTGAAGCGCAGCGTTTTATGAGAGATGGATTACATCGCAAACTTTACACTTTTAGCCAGGAAGATTACATGCAGGCCGGATTAATCTGGAATGGCGTACATCCCGAAGACGGACAACCGCTTGAGGTTATTCAAGGGGCTTTTGAAGGTTTCAGGCCACCTGACTTAGAAGAAGAACCACAACTAAATGCTCCGGGCGGAGAAGATTTCGATCCTCAGATGTTTGCTGACCTTGCGAAGAAAATGGGTATTAATTATAAAGGATAACGATTATTATTTTAAACTAGCCCGCAACATTTGCATAATTAACTTTTTTATTAACAAATTTTTTTAAATAATAAAAGCCCTGAACGGGCTTTTATTATTTATTGCGGTTAAAAGAGGTTATTATAACTGATGTTTTCTATTATTGATATCGGCTTAAAATCAAGTTTCAAATTCCGGGAGTGCCGGGTTCGTGATCTATCATTCTGCCGGTACTTCTTCCATGATCCCTGCTGGATACATTACTTCCCAAATTTGAGGTGGAACTCCGGTTTACGCTGGTATCATCATCCATGTCATCATCGTCATCATCAATCCGATCATCATTATCCATATCCGTGCCCGGAAGAATGTCATCTTCCTCATCATCGGTAACAAGAGTATCATCGTCACCCTCTTCAATCGGAATTAAGCTATCATCCTCTTCATCATCAAGGTCCAAATCGTCATCATCATCTACAAGATCGTCGTCGTCATCATCATCATCATCCGGACCTGGGGTAACATTGAACTGATTCATTGTTTCTGAATCAAGAATGCCTGAATTTTCACCAAATTGCTCATCACCCAAAGTATTATTGTTAAATTGTGATCTTTCAGAATTTGCGTTTTGAGGATCTTCTGCCTGGTTAAACGGATCACTTAATGTTAAATTAGGGTTGCTTGTTCTCTCGTTACTTTGACTTCTTAAATTCTCATCCTGATCATTTAAGGTGTTTTCATTGAATGCTGACATGGTGAACGTTGTTAAGGTTTGCAAATAAATTTATTATGTAACAACTAACCTACAGGTGATTGTTTTAAAATTAAAAAAAACGTTGTTTCATAAAAAAGGAGCTTTTCAGCTCCTTTAAATCAGAATGCACCCGGTTCATGATCAAATCCAAAATTTTTATGTTTCGCGTGAGTGGGATGCGTGTGAGTGAAATCGTTTTTACGATCTACCTTTAATTCTCTTGCAATCAAATCGTCTTTCAAGATCTGATCAGCGGCTTTCTCACTTTCCGCATTTGCTTCAGCAGATGCGTTTTTAATGTCTTTTGATTCATTTTCCATAACTCTGTTTTGCTAACACTGTAGTTAGATAGTAGAAATTTACAAATAATATTAAACTACTAAATAAAAAGTTTAAAAATTTTCCTATACACTAATCATGAAAAGATTTTTTACAGTGGCAACAACATAATCAACCTCTTCTATTGTATTAAATTTACTGAAAGAAAAGCGAACGGATGGCCGGTTTGGGTTTGCTTTAATTCCGGTGAGAACGTGAGAGCCTATATCCGTACCTGAGCTGCATGCGCTCCCTCCCGAAGTAGAGATTCCTGCTATATCCAGATTGAATAGAAGCATTTCTGCCATCTCAGTTTCCGGGAAAGAAACGTTTAAAACGGTATATAAACTTTTATCCTGATCGGTTTCACCATTAAATAAAACACCCGGAATGTTGTGTGTTAGCTGATTAATCATGTAAGTTTTAAGAGCCTGAATCTGGCAGTGATGATCTCTCATATTCAAGTAAGCTAATTCCATTGCTTTAGCCAAACCTACAATTCCGTATACATTTTCTGTACCTCCACGCATATTTCGCTCTTGAGAACCTCCGTAGATCATGGGTCGTATTTTCATGTTCTGGTTTACGTACAAAAAGCCGACACCTTTTGGCCCGTGAAATTTATGAGCGGCACACACCATAAAATCAACATTCAGTTTACTCAGATCATGCCTGTAATGTCCGAGGGTTTGTACCGTATCGCTGTGGAAAATAGCATTGTACATTTTGCAAATTTCGCCGACCCGATGAATATCCGTAATCGTACCAATCTCATTATTTGCATGCATTAAGGAAACGAAACTGCGATCATTGCTTTTTAGCAGCTCTTCAAGCTGGTTAAGGTTAATGTTTCCCCTGGCATCAACATCCAGAAAACTCAGTTTAATTGTTCCACCTTTTTCCAGGGCTTCGAGGGTATGCACGACCGCATGATGTTCTATGCGGGACGTAATTGCATGTTTTATGTTATAGTCCGCAATACCAGACCGTATAGCTGTATTGTCAGCCTCTGTTCCGCCGGAAGTAAAAAATATCTGCGAAGGCGAAGTATTTAATAAGCCGGAAACGGTTTTACGTGCCTTTTCAATAATGGTACGAGCCTCTCTACCATGAGAATGTATGGATGAAGGGTTTCCAAACTGAGTTTCCATCACCAAAAACATTTCCTTTAACACCTCTTTATCCAATGGTGTGGTGGCCGCATTATCAAAATAAACCCGCATGATATTTACTTATTGAATATTGTTAGAAAAGCAGGTTTCCTGCATCTGTTTGTGGTAGTCCCGCTAAATGCTTTAGCCCTGATGAAAAATCAGGGGCTGCCGCTCATATCGGGTTTATTTTATTTCCGCTTTCGCGATTAACTTAACCTATTACTGCAAACTAATCGGCTAAAATTAAATGAATATCCGCTATAATCTTTCTGGCCAGATCTTCTGCCTCAGCTTCTGTAGCCGCTTCAGAATAAATTCTTATAATAGGTTCTGTGTTTGACCTTCTTAAATGAACCCATTGCTTATCAAATTCAATTTTAAGACCATCGATAGTGCTTAATGGCTGGTTTTTATATTTTTCTTCAACACGCAACAAGAGCGCATCAATATCCATATCAGGTGTTAACGTGATCTTGTTTTTAGAGATATAGTATTGCGGATACGTTTTACGCAAAGCAGAAATCTTTCCTCCGGTTATTGCCAGATGGGTTAGAAATAGGGCGATTCCGACAAGGGCGTCCCTCCCATAATGAGATTCGGGATAAATGATTCCTCCGTTTCCCTCCCCACCAATAACCGCGTTAGTTTCTTTCATCTTATTAACTACGTTAACTTCTCCAACAGCGGCCGCATTGTAAGTACCACCGATCTTTTCTGTTAGATCTCTCAAAGCCCGTGTAGAAGACAGGTTGGAAACCGTATTTCCGGGGTTGTGCTTTAAAACATATTCGGCGACAGCAACAAGCGTGTACTCTTCGCCAAAGATGGTTCCGTCTTCACAAACAAAACACAGACGATCCACATCCGGATCGACTGCTATTCCTAGGTCCGCATTTTTTAACACAACTTCCTTAGCTAAAGCTTTTAAATTTTCTGGTAAGGGCTCAGGGTTATGGGCGAACTGTCCGTCGGGATTACAGTATAATTCATGAATGATGTTAACACCCAAAGCTTTTAAAAGAGCAGGTACAAATATGCCCCCTGATGAGTTGACACAATCAATGGCGATGCTAAAATTGGCATTTCGGATCGCTTCAAAATTAACTAATCCAAGCGACAGAATATGGTTTATGTGTTTTTGGAGATAAGAATTATCTATGGTAACAGATCCCAGATCATCAACTTCGGCATAACTGACCTGTATGTTTTCAGCCATTTCCAAAACTGCTTTTCCATCAGAATCTGTAATAAATTCACCTTTATCGTTTAACAATTTTAAGGCGTTCCATTGCTTTGGATTATGACTTGCTGTAATAATAATCCCACCACCAGCCTGTTCAGCAGCTACCGCAATTTCTACAGTTGGGGTGGTTGAAAGTCCAAGATCTATTACATCAATACCAATACTTTGCAAAGTGCCTACAACCAGGTTCCTTACCATCTCTCCGGAGATACGGGCATCACGACCGATAACCACCTTTCTTTTTCCGGTAGTTTGCACTACCCAATTACCAAATGCAGTTGAATACTTAACTATGTCCTGAGGTGTAAGGCCATTACCAGCGTTTCCTCCAATAGTTCCGCGAATACCGGATATTGATTTTATTAAAGTCACAAATAAATTATTAGTGGGCAAAAATAACAATTTAAGGTTAACCTTTAACTAAATACATGATTCACACAGAATGAAAAGCCTATTTATTATATATTTGGCGCTCAGTTGCATTTTATATAAATATGCCCAAGAAATGGTTTCATAATTGGTTTAACTCTCCTTATTATCACATATTATACAACAACAGAAATGATGAAGAGGCTGAGTTGTTTATAGACAATCTTTGTTCATTTCTAAAGCCCGCCAGCTCTTCCCGCTTACTTGACATTGCTTGCGGCAGGGGCCGTCATTCATTTTATCTAAATAAAAAAGGATATGATGTTACGGGTATTGACCTTTCTTTAGCCAATATTAAATATGCCAAACAGTTTGAAAACGGTAATCTGCAGTTTTATGTGCATGACATGCGCTACCTTTTTTACATAAACTATTTCGACATTGCTTTTAACCTTTTTACGAGTTTTGGATATTTTGAAACAGAAAAAGATCACATAAATTCCCTTAAGACATTTAGAAAATCATTAAAAAAAGACGGTTTACTTGTTCTTGATTATTTTAATACCTATAAAATACTAAAGCACTTAAGCCCGCAAGAAACTAAAAATGTGGGTGGAATTGTTTTTAATATTAATAAACAAGTGCTGGATGGAAAGATTATAAAAAGCATCATATTTGACCATAAGAGCAGAAATTTTGCTTTTAAAGAAGAAGTTAACGCTTTTACATTAACTGATTTTGAACGGATGTTTAACAAGAGTGGTTTTAAGATAGCGCATTGTTTTGGAAACTACGATCTTCAGCCTTTTGATGAATTAAGATCTGATCGTTTAATTTTTATCTGCAAAAAAATTGATGCCTGACCTGATAACATTTGACCAAAGTTTATTCACTTTTATTAACCAGGATTTATCTAATCCCTTCTTCGACTGGTTAATGCCGTTATTAAGAAACAGGTATTTTTGGTCACCGTTGTATTTATTTTTAATTATTTTTTTTATTAGAAACTATAAAAAACAGGGATGGATGCTTTTATTTTTTTTCATTCTTACATTTGGTGTAACAGACTACATTACATCATCCATTATAAAACCAGGTATTGCACGTTTAAGGCCATGTAATGATCTTCAAATAAAAAATGAAATGAATTTGTTGATTTCTTGCGGCAGCGGTTACAGCTTTCCTTCTAGCCATGCCGCCAATCATTTTGCATTAGCCGTATTTTTAATTAACATGTTTTACAAAAGATGGCGTCCGATTCTTGTAATTGCGATTTTTTGGGCGGCTTCAATTTGTTTCGCACAGGTTTATGTAGGTGTACACTATCCTTTTGATGTGTTGTTCGGCGCACTTACAGGAAGTATAATTGGCTTTATGATGGCAGAAATTTTAATGACAACCAAGGCATTCAGAAGATGGAAACCTGGAAGTTAGCACTTTTATTTAGCGGCGCTTTTTTAGGTGGTATTGGCATTTTCCTTTTTAAACGGGACAACAGCCGTATGCTAAAATTGATTCTTTCTTTTAGCGGCGCTTATTTATTTTCAATTACCGTTCTACACCTGATGCCGGAGGTCTATGAAAATGCGGACCGATCGATTGGTTTATTCGTTTTAGGAGGATTTCTTCTGCAAATTATAATGGAGCAGTTTTCAGATGGGATAGAACACGGGCACATTCACAAGCAACATCATAATCATTATGTTTTTCCGTTTGGCATAATAATCAGTCTTTGTTTACATGCTTTTTTGGAAGGAATGCCATTGGCAAAAGGCAAAAATAACGAACTCGTATTTGGTATTGCGCTTCATCATATTCCGGCAGCGTTTGCTTTGGGAAGTGTTTTGTTACAAAACAAGATCAACCGGGGCGCTATTGTTGGCTTACTTGCACTTTTCGCAATTATGTCTCCCTTAGGTTACTTTCTAAGCTTTGAGATCAGCCGGGGTTCGATAGGAAATATTGAAGCATATTTCGGAAAAATGATGGGTATTGTAATCGGTATTTTCCTACATATTTCTACAACAATTCTCTTTGAATCTACGGTAGATCATAAATTCAATCTTAAAAAAATGATGGCTGTTTTAGCCGGTGTTGGTATTGCACTGGCCGGATTTTTTTTAAATTCTTAAATGTAGTTTCTTCTAATAAGCGAACGGCCTATCATCCTCTTAACTTGTCAAGCAACCCACTTAGCTGATCAGCTTCTTCGTCACTCAAATTTTTTTTAAATTTCTTATGAAATGTCATTTCCTGATCCATACTTTTCAATAATTCCAAGCCTTTGTCGTTTATGATAATATCTACTGCCCGTTTGTCTTTCAAACTAGTGCAACGGTTAACCAGCCCTTTTTGTACCAGCCTTTCTACAATTCTGGAGGCGTCTGACATTTTATCAAGCATGCGTTCTTTAAGTAAGTTTATAGTTGCGGGATTTGGGTGCTGCCCCCTCAATATTCTTAAAATATTAAACTGTTGCATCGTTACAGCGTACTTTTTAAAGCTTTTTTTAATAAGGTTAGTTACCCAGCCATAAGTATACAGTACATTAACCAGAGTTTTATGATGTGTGCTTTCAAAATTATTACTGGCAATTTCTTCTTCTAATTTCATTTATTTTGGTTCTCTAATAAGTTTTGCATTAGATGATCTTCAAGTTTAAGATTTATAACAAATAATTTATGAACATGCAATCTCATTAAAACATCACTTAATATGCCTGTATCATTAACATCATAATTCATTTAAAATTAGAATCTTTTTTATCACTTTTAAAATAATATTGATCAAATTTTGCCTTAGTTTATAGCTATACAAACTCAATATTTTTTTAACTTAAATCTAAACCTAATGAAAAAACTTTTTTTGTTATTTATAATTTTTTTCACGGTAAGCGCAGCAGCACAAAATATAGATCGCAAACAATTACTAAAAGATCTTGAGATTCTTTCGTCAGATGTTTATGAAGGTCGGAAAACCGGATCACGGGAAAATCAAATGGCCGCTAATTATATTGTTAGCCAATTTAAAGATATTGGCTTGAGCTTTTATCAGGATAGCTTTAAGCATCCTTTTAGTTTTAAAAATCGAAACAGTGATTTAGTTAACGCTACAAACCTGATTGGGTATATTAAAGGCAAAACTGAGAAGGTGATACTTATTTCTGCCCATTATGATCACGTTGGAATTAAAAAATCATTAATTTATAATGGCGCTGATGACAACGCTTCTGGTGTTGCCGGATTATTGGCCTTAGCAAAATATTTTAAATCCCGTCCGCCAGAAAATACTCTATTGTTTATAGCTTTTGATGCGGAAGAAATGGGTTTAAAAGGCGCATACTCATTTTTAAATAATCCTGTTTTAGATAATACAAGGATTAAAATGATGATCAATATGGACATGATTTCCCATAACAATAAAAAAGAACTTTATGCCGTGGGTACTTTTAAAAATCCAATTTTAAAAAAAATAATTAAAGATGCGGATATAAATACAGGCGTTAGAATTTTATACGGACATGATAATCCAAAATTGGGTAAAGATGATTGGACTATGCAAAGTGACCAGGGGCCATTTGCGCAAAACAACATCCCATTTATCTACTTTGGAGTTGAAGACCACCCTGATTATCATCAGCCAACGGATGAATATCAGAACATTAATCCTAATTTTTTTTATGGAGCTACCAATGCCATTTTAAACAGTATCATTAAAGTGGACCATCAATTAAATAAATTGGTAAAAAAATAATAAAAAAAAAACACCCTTCAACTAGAAGAGTGTTTGTAAACAAGACCTGCAACTTTTACTGCTTTTTTAATTTAGGCATGCGGTTTTCGATCATTCCTTTAAAGTAGTGATTGTTAATATCACTGTTTAAACGTTCAACATCTTGTTTTGCCATGGGGCTTACGCTGCTTATGCGGTCTATGCCGGGTTTTACAGCAAGAAACACACCTTTATCAGCATATGATAAAGCATTGGCTAACAAACGTTCAGAAGGATCACCAAAATCTTTACCGATATCATCAAAATCATCTTTATCTACAGCCATCCCATCAAAATAACCACCTTGATTTAAGGAATTTTTTGTTTCAAACTGTGGAATATACAAATCCAATTTATCTATTGTTAAGGCGAAAAAGCCGACAGGCTTACCATAGGTTTTCCTGCCAATAAGTTTTACATCCATTACCGGTTTTAAATTATTAATGACTAATTCGCTGGCTGAGGCAGTAGATCCTGTAACAATAAAATAGGCACGAGTTATATTAGAAGCACCAATTTTGCCGAATTTTGTTATGTTTTCTGCAGGTGTGTAATCATAATCAAAATATGAATACAATCGTCTCACTCCATCACGCCCTTCTGCATAAAACTTTTGATTTTTTAAAATTATAGCGGCACCATCTTGCATCGTTTTGGTCCAGTATGTGGTGTACATAACCTGGCCAGTTGTAGATGCAGGTGCAATCAGGTTTGTCAAATCTTCGGCGGTTGAAACTGCACCACCACCGTTATAACGAAGGTCAACAATCACCTCGCTAACACCTTCGGAAGAAAAGTTGTTAAACACTTCTTCCAGTTTAGACTTAGCATTGGTTGTAAAACTATTAAAAACAATATATCCCACTTTTTTAGAGCCAACCGTATATACCTTATTAAATAAAACGGGGTTCAGGCTATATGATCCACGAGTTATCGAAACATCAACAACAGAACCATCTTTCTTCTTTAAGCTCATGGTAATAGATGCGTTGTCACCAAAAATGGCGTTATTTAAAAAATCAACATTGGCCTGATTATTACCGTTTACGTTTGTACTTCCGTTTAATTTAATTATTTGATCGCCACGATTCATGTTCTGAGTTCCGGCGGGTGAATTTGGGTACACATAACGGATTCGAAGATCGTTACGATCACCGTTGTTAAAGTTTGCTGAAAAACCATAATCACCACTTACGCCACCAAGTTCAGATGATAAACTTCCATCATCAAGAAAAGAATATTTATCAATTGGCTTTCCGGTTTTGGGATCTATTTTAAACTTTTTTATTACATCTAACTCAGATTGAAAAGTGGCAAATGTACGTGGTTTAAATGCATCATAAGAAGGGAGTGCATCATTCCAATAATACGTTTCCTTTGCATACAAAAAAATTGAATCCTTTGTAAGTTCTTCCCTGGTAGCAACCTTTGGAGGTACAGGAGGGGCAATAACAACAGGGTCCTTCTTACAGGCTGTAGCAAAAAGTAACGAACCAATTAATATAAGAGGTAGCTGAGGTATACCTCTTTTCAGTTTAATGACCATAGTTGTTGATTTTAACAAGTAATTTAAATATTAATATTTTTTCTAAAGCAATTTCATGTCAAATTTCATCATTATATATAACATAATACGTAGCAAGAGTTTAGCCAGATTTTTTATTTACAACAATAAATTTTTAAACCTTGATTTAAGGGATGAAATAAAGTTTTATATTATTTCTTGATTTGTACTTTTGCAGCTTAAATACAACACATGTTCAAGCGCACTAAGGTTAGGCAATTATTAGAAACAACACATTATAACCGCGAGGTAACCGTTAAGGGATGGGTCAGAACTTTTCGAAATAACCAATTTATTGCTATTAACGATGGCTCTACGATCAGTAATATCCAAGCCGTAATTGATTTCACCAATACAGACGAAGCATTACTTAAACGGATTACCACCGGGGCATGCGTTTCCGTAACCGGGAATTTAATTGAGTCAGTTGGAAAAGGTCAGCAGGTTGAGATAAAGGTTACCGGGCTTGAAATAATCGGAGATAGTGACGCAGAGAAATTTCCATTGCAGCCCAAAAAACACAGCCTTGAGTTTTTAAGAGAGATCGCACATCTGCGTTTTCGCACCAATACATTTAATGCGGTTTTCAAAATCCGTCATGCTTTAGCTTTCGCGGTACATCAATTTTTTAATGATAAAGGTTTTGTTTATCTCCATACACCTATCATTACATCCTCAGACGCTGAAGGCGCCGGAGAAATGTTCCGGGTTTCTACATTTGATCCTGATCACGTCCCACGTAATGAGGATGGAAGTGTAAATTATAAAGAAGATTTTTTTGGGAAAGCGACCAACCTGACGGTTTCTGGCCAGTTAGAAGGTGAGCTTGCCGCGATGGCTTTTGGCGAGGTATATACTTTTGGGCCTACCTTCAGGGCAGAGAACTCCAACACAACACGGCACCTTGCGGAGTTCTGGATGATTGAACCAGAAATGGCCTTTTTTGATTTGGATGATAACATGGACCTGGCCGAAGAGCTTTTAAAGTATGTGATCAAATATGCTATTGAAAATTGCTTCGAAGAACTTGAGTTTTTGAAAACCCGGCTTTCTGAAGAAGAGAAACTAAAACCTCAAACTGAAAGGTCTGAATTAGACCTGCTTGCCAAACTTAACTTTTGTCTTGATAACGATTTCGAAAGGCTTACCTATACCGAGGCAATTCAAATCCTGAAAAACTCCAAACCCAATCAAAAAAAACAATTTAAATATCCGATTGATACCTGGGGTGCAGATCTGCAATCAGAACATGAACGATTCCTGGTTGAAAAATATTTTAAAAAACCGGTTATTTTAACCAACTATCCCTCTGAAATAAAAGCTTTTTATATGCGCCAGAATGAGCCTGATGAACAAGGCCGGAAAACTGTACGGGCAATGGATATTTTATTTCCGGGAATCGGCGAAATTGTAGGCGGATCTCAACGGGAAGAACGCCTTGATAAACTGGAGCAGCGCATGGCGGAAATGGAAATTCCCTTACAAGAAATGAGCTGGTACTTAGATACGCGTCGGTTTGGCACAGCACCACACGCCGGTTTTGGGCTTGGTTTTGAGAGGTTGGTTTTATTTGTAACTGGAATGACCAATATCAGAGATGTGATTCCCTTTCCGAGAACCCCGAAAAACGCTGAATTTTAATAGACCTAGGTTTAATCATAAAAAAACCGCTTTTCGGCGGTTTTTTTATGATAATAATTTGGTACCTGGCTTTTATTACTGAGCCCTTCCGGTTCTTTTATCTTTTTTACGTCCGATCACATAGCCTGTGCCAGCACCAACAACTCCACCTATTACCGCACCACGGCCATCTTTTTTATCTATTAAAATGCCTGTCACAGCTCCAGCTCCGGCACCAATAGCTGCACCCTTAGCGGCAGAACTCCAGCCTCTTTTAGTTTGTGTAACTGGAGCAGAGGTGTGATGAATACCAGAATGAGTAGTACTTCGGGATGAAGCCAAACCTGCTTTTGAAGCTAATAATGCTTCTTCTTCTTCACGCTTATCTATTTCTTTAGAAACTGCTTCGGCTCTCTGGAAGCTATCTAATTTAATGCTATCCTTATATTTTTTTGTTGTCTGGTATGTTTCAGCATTGGTTCTTGCATTGCTATTACACGCTGCTAATCCGGCAGCAAGTGTAATTAATATCAACAATCTTTTCATAATTCTTATTTTTTGCTTGTTACCAATAGAAGTAATTATTACAGGTAATGAAAAAACAATGCCATACAATTATATAAGAGTTAATATTTGCATGAAATAACATAAGATCTTTAATTATTTAAGCAGAGAAACCTATCGCAGATCAAAAACTTTATAGGTTTAATAAGCCATCATTGCTTTGAGTGACGTGATTTATCAAATGAACCGTTTCTTCCGGAGAATCCCAATGGGGGAAATGCCCGCAGTTTTTAAACCAATATAAACGGGCATCTTCAAAAAGATCCATGGCACGTTGAGCCTGACCTGGAAAGCATACATAATCATTGAGTCCCCATGCAATAACAAGCGGCTTTTTAATAGAGCCTTTCTTACTTCCTTGTTGTTCTTCACCATAAACCAGGTTATATAAAAGCTCGTCAAATGAAGAAGAAGCTGCATAATTTTTCATTTCACTTATGGCCAGGCTGGGAGAAATATTATCCGGATGAGCCGAAAGCTGGGCAAAAAGAACTTTACGCCCTAATTTACTTTGTGTTAATAGAGGCATGATACTTTGTAATGCTCTTACGGCTTTTATAGATATAGTTAAAGAGGCAAACAAAGCATGACGTTCCCAACCTTCCCAAAATCCGCCAGGATCTAAGGATACTACTGAACCCAATATATTTCCACGTCTGGCAAGTTCCAACACAAGCCTGGCCCCCATAGAACTCCCTACAGCGTCAATACCCAACAGATCTTTTTCTTTTAAAAAATCGGTTATTGCGTCGGCAAGTGTATAAATGGTAACAGGTCCGGAAAGTGGGGCACTGGTTCCAAAACCTGGCAAGTCTACAGCTATAACGTCATTTGTCTTTTCTAAGGCTGATAATACAGGGCCCCATGAAGTCCAGCTTCCACCTATTCCGTGAATTAATAATAAAGGTTTTCCTGATCCTGCTCTATGATAATTCATTTATCCATTCCAATCTATTTGTGAACGTTGTGTTAACTGTTTGCCTTTCCCCCGTCTTCGTTTGTGTAACCACCTGGATCGCGTTCATGCTTTAATTGTTCAAGTGTAAGATTAGTGGTACCACTTAAGTTTTCTTCAATCTCATCCTCACTTCCCTGAGTGGTTAAAGGATCCTCATTAATATGGTTGTTTACATTGCTTTCCGGTTCATCATCGGCATCAGATTCAAGCGCAGGAGGATTTGCTCTTGAAACTTCTTGTATCCGTTCGGTTTCCCTTGCGTTATCCGCAGCGGCATCACTGTTGGAAGTATCCTGTAAACGGTCGTCATTATCGTTCTCCCCTGTTCTTAAAGGCTCATTAGTCTCTTCTGGCTGGTTGCTATTTTCTGGCATCATAAGTGATTATATTGAAAATTTAATATTTGATTATTAAGTTGTAAAACCAACAGAGGGCTTAGAAGTTTGTATAGTGGTACACTTTACTAAGATCTTTATGCAGGTCTCTAACTAAATCTTTATGGCCCGCTGGATTAAAATTTCCTTTACAGTATTCGGTATATTATTTTTGATTACTACGATAGGCTGGTTAGCTTTGGCGGCTTATTTTCAGTCTCATAAGGGTGAACTATTAAAATCAATCACCACTCAACTTAATGATAACCTGAACGGTACTCTAACAATTGAAAAAATGGAGCCGGCATTAATCCGTGGATTCCCGGGGGTATCTGTTACTTTAAAAAATATTGTTCTTCACGATAAATTATGGTACCGCCACCGACACGATGTTTTAAATGCTTCTGAAGCATACATTTCTGTAGATGCATTCTCTATTTTTAAAGGAAGTCCTACAATTAAAAACATAACGATAAATAACGGTAAATTATATTTTTATACCGACAGCTCCGGCTACTCGAATACAGATCTGTTTCAGAAAGACACAATGGATCAATCCCAAGATAAATCTTCCAGAAAAAGAATTAATAAAGTTGAATTAAGGAACGTTACTATTATTGTAGACCATGTTCCGAAATCTAATTATTTCTCTTTTGAAGTTAAAAAATTTGATGGAATCGTAAACTACAATGCAAAGGGGTGGACAGGAAAGGCAAATTTTAATACGCGTGTTAAAACTCTTGCTTTTAACACGCGTTTGGGCAGTTTTCTTAAAAACAAGATGGTTAAAACTGAACTGAAAATGAGCTTTAATGATCAAAATAAACAGCTTACAATCCCTAGCCAGACTGTAGAGATTGCAAATAATAAATTTAAAATTGGTGCCAGATTTAATTTTTCAGATTCCTCTTCTGATTTTGGCTTAGATATTAAGTCAAATTCAATTTCTTTTAAGGACGTACGAGAATTGTTCTCGCCTAATATCTCTTCAAAACTAAAATTTTACGAATTAAAAGAGCCACTTTCTGCCAACGCAACCATCAGGGGAAGTTTAAAAGCAAAGCATGATCCGAAGATTATAGCGAATTGGAAAGTTCAGAATAATACGCTGGTTGCAAATGGGGAAACCATTACCGATTGCAGTTTTAACGGGTCTTACATCAATGAATCAGTTTTAGGAAAGGGTTTTACAGATACGAATTCAATTATCAGTTTTTACAGTACGAAGGGTAAATGGCATGATATACCTTTTTCCGCAGACTCCATTACCCTTACAAATTTAAAAAGACCCGTTTTAACAGGAAAATTTATGTCAGCTTTTGCGCTAACGAAACTTAACTCAATTTTCGGAGATCAAACTTTTTCGTTTAGCAATGGCAACGCAATGCTTAACCTGAATTATAAAGCGCCTTATTTTAGCAAAGATCAAAGTCAGAAATTTATTAACGGGAATATTCAAATTTCAAATGCTTCCCTTAAATATCTTCCAAGAAATCTTCCGTTTAAAAATGTAAGAGCCACACTCAATTTTAGTGGCCAAAACCTTTTTCTCCGTAATACGAATGTTCAAAGTGGAGGAAGTTCCTTACAAATGGAGGGTTCCATTAAAAATTTTCTGAACCTTTATTACACCGATCCTAAAAAAATGCAGATCGACCTTGGTGTAAAAAGTCCGCAAATAAATCTGGGGCAGTTTTTATCATTTCTTGAGCGAAGGCGATCCGGTGCAACTGCAACCAATGTAAATAAAATTTCAAGGCAAATAGATCGGATGTTAAATGAAGCGAGTGTACACATGAATATGAAAGTGGATAAACTGATCTATAAAAAGTTTATTGCCAGAAATGTAAACTCCAACCTGACATTAAGACAACAGGGAATCGGCATAAATGATGTAAGCCTGAGCCATGCCGGCGGAAGCTTGCGCATATTTGGAGAAATTGACCAAAGTGGTCCGGTAAATAAAGTAAATTTAAAAACCAGGATCATAGACGCCGATATTCAGCAGTTATTTTTCGCATTTAATAATTTTGGTCAGACCGGGATTACGGAGAAAAACTTACGTGGTGTTTTTACTGCCGATTGCAACATTTCCGGATCGTTGAAAGATAATGGTGATGTAGTTCCAAGAAGTATCCGTGGAACAGTATTTTTTAATTTAAAAAATGGTGCTTTGCTAAATTTTGAGCCAATGGAAAGAATTGGAAGCATGGCTTTTGCCAATCGGGATTTTTCTAATATTACTTTTAAGAATTTGTCAAACACCTTTTCAATCCGTGACAATAGTATTTCCATTCCTCCCATGCAAATTGAGTCAAGCGTTATTAACATTTTTCTGGAAGGAATTTATGGTTTTTCCTCAGGTACTAATATCGCCATGCAAGTGCCATTAAGAAACCCAAAAAAAGATGAATTTATTGTTGATCAGGTTGAAAAGGTCCGCAGATCGAAAAAAGGGATCGTTATCAATCTGCGTGCTATAGCCGGAACAGATGGAAAAGTTAAATTTAAACTAGGGAAAGATTAATTTAAAATACTACATCCAAAATGCTCCTCAAAATTTACCCTGACAATCCAAGTGAAAAGGCTATCGAACAGGTTGTTAATGTTTTAAAAAAAGGAGGACTAATTATTTATCCTACAGATACTGTTTATGGTTTAGGTTGCGATATAACCAATCAAAAAGCGATCGAAAGAATCGCAAGGATACGAGGTTTAAAACTTGATAAAGCCAATTTCTCCTTTATTTGTTATGACTTAAGTCATATATCTGACTACATCAAACCCATTAATAACGAAACTTACCGGGTTTTGAAAAAAGCACTTCCAGGACCGTTTACATTTATATTCAATGCAAGTAAAAAAGTGCCTAAGCTGATCACTTCAAATAAGAAAACAGTAGGGATCCGCATTCCTGATAATGAAATTGCCAGAACAATCGTTAAGTCTCTCGGAAACCCCGTCATTTCTACCTCCATACATGACGAAGATGAAATAAAAGAATATTCAACCGACCCTGAACTGATCTATGAAAAATATAAAGACCGGGTTGATCTGGTTATTGACGGTGGTTATGGCCATAATGAACCTTCTACAGTTGTTGATTGCACAAACAATGAGTTTGAAATTATCCGGCAGGGTAAAGGCAATCTTGAAGACTTTATATAACTATAGAGGTCAAAGATTTAGGCTTTATGTGACTAATACGTTACTTTTATTTGGTGAAGTTTAATATTCTAAATCGCAAGATTCACTACTGGGGATCTATCATTATAGCTATCCCACTTTTGCTTGTTATTTCTTCGGGCATATTGCTGCTCTTAAAAAAAGATGCACAATGGATTCAACCCTTAACAGTAAAAGGCGTTTCAAAAGAAATACCGACAATTGGTTTTCCGGTCATATTTAATACAGCCAAAGAAATTAAAGTAGCCAATATCTCATCTTGGTCGGATATTAAGCGGATTGATATTCAGCCGGGCAAAGGAATGGCTAAAGTAATTTCTAAAAACAATTACGAAATTCAGATCGATACTGAAACAGCCAAGGTTTTGCAGGTTGCTTACAGACGTTCTGATATCATCGAAAGTTTACATGACGGAACATGGATTCATGAAAATGTTAAATACCTGATTAGTTTACCCACTGGAGTTATCCTTTTTGTATTGCTGGCTTCAGGATTATTTCTTTTTGCACAGCCTCTGCTTGTTAAAATCAGGCGTAAAAAGAAGAATAAGAATGCTGGATATACAACAAATCCCTTATCCCGATAATTTTATAATTTACAGGCATGTTAAAGTCAATTAACCTGCAACCTTTTAAAGATTTTTTTCACTCCGAACAAATTGGCGGGATAATTCTAATTTTCTGTGTGATTATCTCGTTGATTCTTGCCAATAGCACCTGGAACGATGGTTTTAATAATCTACTGACTACCCAAATCGGTTACCAATCTTCAAACATCAGCCTCAGCTATTCTATTTCATTATGGATAAATGATGGGTTAATGGCTATATTTTTTCTTTTGGTTGGGTTAGAAATTAAGAGAGAAATTTTAGAAGGCGAATTATCCACTCCAAAAAAAGCGGCAATGCCCATTTTTGCAGCCTTGGGCGGTATGCTTATTCCTGCTGGAATCTATATTTTATTTAACGCTTCAACGGCTACCAGTGCCGGTTGGGGAATACCAATGGCTACAGACATCGCGTTTGCTTTAGGTGTTTTATCCCTGCTGGGAAAACGGGTGCCTGTCTCACTAAAAATATTTCTGGCCGCTTTAGCTATTGTTGATGATCTTGGTGCTATCCTGGTAATTGCTCTTTTTTACACCAATGAACTGCATTGGGACCAGTTGTTGTATTCTGGTGGGATTTTTGTTTTATTAATTACTTTTAATCTCCTGGGCGTTAAAAAGCTAATATTTTACATAATTCCCGGGATATTTCTATGGTATTTTATTCATCATTCAGGTATTCATGCCACTATCGCAGGCGTTTTACTGGCGTTAACCATACCAACTAATCCGCTAAAAAATGCATCACCGTTAGAAAGCCTGGAACACGCCATTTTAAAGCCGGTTAATTTCATTATCATGCCCATTTTTGCACTGGCAAATACCAATATACGTTTTGAGTCTGAAATGTTTGAGGGCCTCACCAGCCCTTTAGGATTGGGAATTGTTTTGGGGTTATTGCTCGGGAAACCAATTGGGATCACACTGTTTTCCTGGTTATCTGTAAAAGCTGGGGTCAGCATCCTTCCTTCAAATTCTAATTGGAAGCACATTATCGGACTTAGCTTATTAGCCGGAATTGGGTTTACAATGTCCATTTTTATTGCATTACTCTCTTTCTCCGATTCGGCATTGCAGGCAGAATCTAAATTTTCTATTCTCCTGGCTTCTGTAGCAGCCGGCATTCTAGGATTTGTTGTTTTGAACCTTCTTGATAAAAAACAAAAAAGGATAGTAAGCTAAGAAAGGATTCCAGTAGAATTTAGTAGGCGATTTTGAGATGGATTGCCGATAAAACCCCAGATTGGCTGTAATACCTTTTTTTGGCTGATTAGAAACTTTGTAGATCCGCACAGGTTTAATTTCTGTTTATCCCCAAGGTCCGGGTTCGTGTCAGCAAAGTGGAAACAGGTGCGGTTCAGTAAAATCTTCCCG